>NZ_JBICKA010000079.1:0-237311 GCF_043103635.1 Pseudomonas sp. yb_9
GCCACACAAAAGTCAGGCGGGTGCTCCTTCCTTGATCAAATGCGCCGCCAAGGTCCGCAACGGCGCCAACTGCCGGCAAATCAACGCCAACTGCGTCTGCACCAGCCGCTGGTGCTCATCCAGTTCTTCCGGCATCTGCTCCAGGGCATTGGCCAGCGCCTCTTCTTCATCACTGTGAATCGCCACCGGCAAGCGCGCCGCCAGCCCATTGGCTATTTCGTCCAGGCTGCTGGCCAGGCTTTGCCCGGCATCCTCGATCAGCTGCTCCTGGACCTCCGCCGGCAACGCCGTGTCGCGGTGTGCACCCAGCCCGGAGAGGTAGCTGAGCAGGGTGTGTGACAGCACCAGGAAACGGAAGCCCACATCCGCTTCCTTACGGAAATGCCCAGGCTCCATCAGCATGTTGGCCAAGGTGGTGGACAGCGCCGCGTCGGCGTTGTGGGCATTGCGCCGGGCCAGGCGGTAGGCCAGGTCGTCGCGCTTGCCGTGGGCATACTGCTGCATGATCTGGCGCAGGTATACGCTGGCGCACGCGAGGGTATTGGCCAGTGCCTTGTTCAGCCGCCGCCCTTGCCAGTCAGGCAGGAACAGGAACACCGCCAGGATGGCGATCAGGCTGCCCACCAGGGTATCGAACAGGCGCGGCAGGAACAGCCCATATCCATCGCCGATCTGATTGAAGCAGAACAGTACCATCAGGGTGATCGCCGCCGTGGCCAGGGTGTAGCGGGTGGTGCGGTTGACGAAGAACACCACCCCGGCGACCACGGCGAACAGCGACTGGATGACCGGGTTGGGGAACAGGTCGAACAACGCCCAGCCCACTGTCAGGCCGACGGCGGTGCCGACGATTCGCTGTACCAGCTTGCGCCGGGTTGCGCCGTAGTTGGGCTGGCACACGAACAACGTGGTCAGGATGATCCAGTAGCCTTGGGTGGGGTGGATCAGGTGCACCATGCCGTAGCCGATCGACAGTGCCAGCGGCAGCCGCAGGGCATGACGGAACAACAGCGAGGTCGGCGTCAGCTGGGTGCGCAGGCGTGTCCACACGTCTTTCAGCGAGCGTGGGGAGCGGTCGAGCAGGCTGCTGTCGCTGGCGTCGGCCAGGCTGTCCGGGTTGCTGGCGGCGCTTAGCAGGCGGTCCAGTGTTGCCAGGTTGGCGGCCAGTGCCCGCAGCGAACGCAACAGGCCACGCCAGGCCGGGTTGCTCTGGATGCGCAGGTGCTCTAGCGAAGCGTTGAGGTCTTCGAGGGCTTCGGGATAACCGCTGGCCAACACGAACGGCTGGCGCAGGCGGATCGAGCGCGCCAGTTCCTGGCAGGACGAACCCTGCTTGCGCAGCAGGCGCTGGCAGCGAAACATCACATCACTGTGGAAGAACGCGTCGGTCAGGGCGTTATAGGGGTAGTGCGAGGCACTGACCCGCTCGTGGATGTCCTGGGCCAGAAAATACAGCTTGAGGTAGCGGCTGACCTTGGAGTTCGGCTGGCTGTTGCCGACCCGGTGCAGGATGATTTCCTTGGCTGCGTTGAGCGCCGCCACCACCTTGCCGTTTTGCTGCGCCAGCTCAAGGCGCCGGGCCTCGACGTCGAGGGTGCGTACCGGCTCGAACAGGCTGGCCTTGAGCTTGAGGTAGCTGCCCAGCTCGAAGAACAGCTTGGCCAGGCTTTGCTGCACCGGCTGGTTGGAGAACAGTGCCTGCCACAGCACCGACAGCAGCCCGTACCAGGCCGCCCCCGTCACCAGCAGCAAAGGCTCGTGCCAGAAGTCCGTCACCTGGCCTCCGCGCTGGTCCACGCCGATCATGGTGTAAACCGCTGTGATCAAGGTCGCTGAAGCGATGGCACCGTAGCGTTCGCCCAAAGCACCGAGCATGGTCAGGCCGAATGCGGCCAAGGCCAAGGCAACAACGAAAACCCAGGGGTAGGGGAACAGTAGCTCCACCGCCAACGCGGCGATGGCAAAACACACGAGGGTAACGGCAAGGGCGCTGAGACGGCCTTGCCAGCTGTCGTCGGTTTCGGCCAGGGCACTGGCGATGATGCCGAGGAACAGGGGGATCAGCAGGGCCATCTCGTTCTGGTACCAGCACAGGGCCAGGCTGCCGGTGAGGGCGATGGTGACCCGGATGCTGTAGCTGAACTTGTCTTGGCCCCACAGGCGACGCAGTGACTGACGGAACGAGCTCGATGACATGATGGCCTGCTAGGCAGTAAGCGAAGAATGCATTGCAGCACGGGCCAGCAAGAAGCGTTCCGTGCTGCTGAATGGATTCTACTCTACACGAACTGCGCTGCGGCGTTGGCCGATGCCCAGGCCCACTGGAAGTTGAACCCGCCCAGGTGGCCGGTGACGTCGAGCACTTCGCCAATGAAGTACAGCCCCGGGCTTTTCAGCGATTCCATGGTCTTGGACGACACTTCGCGCGTATCCACGCCGCCCAGGGTGACTTCGGCGGTGCGGTAGCCTTCGGTGCCGGCCGGTACCACTTGCCAGGTCGCCAGCTTTTCGGCGATCTGTGCCAGCTCTGCCGGGGTGTACTGCTTCATCGGCCTGGACTCGAACCATTGCTCGGCCAGCAGGTTGGCCAGCTTGCGGGTGAACACCTCGCCCAGCACGGTCTTCAGTTCGGCGTTGGCGCGCTCGGTTTGCATCTGTTGCAGCCAGGTGAGCGCATCGCGGTCCGGCAGCAGGTTGATCTCCACCGTGTCACCGGCTTCCCAGAACGAAGAAATCTGCAAGATCGCCGGGCCGCTCAGGCCGCGGTGGGTAAACAGCAGGTTCTCGCGGAAGCTGCTGCCATTGCAGCTGGCGGTGCAGTCCAGCGAGGTGCCGGACAACTCGCTGCACAGTGCCTTGAGTTGGGGCTCGGTGATGGTGAACGGCACCAGCCCGGCGCGGGTCGGCAGCAGGGTGTGGCCAAACTGGCGCGCCACCTGGTAGCCGAAACCGGTGGCACCCAGGGTCGGGATCGACAGGCCGCCGGTGGCGATCACCAGCGACTGGCAGGCGAACTGGCCACCGCTGGTCTGCAGCAGGTAGCCGGTTTCGGTCTTTTCGATCTGTTCGATGCTGGTGTGCATGCGGATTTCGGCGCCAGCCTCGTCGCACTCGGCCAGCAGCATGTCGAGGATGTCGCTGGCCTTGTTGTCGCAGAACAGCTGGCCGAGCTTCTTCTCGTGGTACGCCACGCCGTGCTTGCACACCAGTTCGATGAAGTCCCACTGGGTGTAGCGGGCCAGGGCCGACTTGCAGAAGTGCGCGTTCTGCGACAGGAAGTTGGCCGGCTCGGTGTACATGTTGGTGAAATTGCAGCGCCCGCCGCCGGACATGAGGATCTTCTTGCCGGGCTTGTTGGCGTGGTCGAGCAGCAGCACCCGGCGGCCACGACGGGCGCTGAGCTGGGCGCACATCAGGCCGGCGGCGCCGGCGCCGAGGATGATGACGTCGGTGGAATGCACGGTGTTACCTCATGAATAGCCGGGGCCACTGCGATGGACTGCGAAGCAGCCCCAAAAAATATCAAACGATACGGACTTTCAGGGCGCGGCCCTTGATCTTGCCGCTGTTCAGCCGCTGCATGGCCTGCTTGGCCAGCGCCCGCTCCACGGCAACGAACGCCTGGAAGTCGAAGATGGCAATCTTGCCCACCTGCTTGCCCGGGATGCCGGCATCACCGGTCAGTGCCCCGAGAATATCGCCTGGGCGCAGCTTGTCCTTGCGTCCGGCTGCAATGCACAGGGTGCTCATCACCGGCAGCAGCGGCTCGCCGCCTTTGTTCTTCAGGCTGTCCAGCTGGTCCCAGCGCAGTGGGCTATTCTGCAGCTCCTCGATAGCCTGGGCACGGTGGCCTTCGGCCGGTGCCACCAGGCTGACTGCAACACCTTTCTCACCTGCACGGCCGGTACGGCCCACGCGGTGTACGTGGATTTCGGCATCACGCGCCAGCTCCACGTTGATGACCATGTCCAGGCCATCGATATCCAGGCCGCGCGCGGCCACGTCGGTAGCCACCAGCACCGAGCTGCTGCGGTTGGCGAACATGGTCAGCACCTGGTCGCGGTCGCGCTGCTCCAGGTCGCCGTGCAGCGCCTGGGCGACGATGCCCTTGGCGGTCAGGTGGGCAACCACGTCCTCGCACTGCTGCTTGGTGAAGCAGAACGCCACGCAGGACTGCGGGCGGTAGTGGCCGAGCACGCGGGTGACGGCCTCCAGGCGCTGCTGCGGGTCGATCTCGATGAAGCGCTGTTCGATCTGGTTGTCGGTGTGCAGGCTTTCGACTTTCACCTGCTGTGGGTTGCGCATGAAGTCGGCGGCCAGTTGCTTGATGCCGGCCGGGTAGGTGGCCGAGAACAGCAGGGTCTGGCGGCGTGACGGGGTCTTGCCGATGATGCTGGCGATGGCGTCGAAGAAGCCCATGTCGAGCATGCGGTCGGCTTCGTCCAGTACCAGCGTGTTCAGGCCATCGAGTACCAGAGTGCCCTTGTCCAGGTGTTGCTGGATACGCCCCGGGGTGCCGACGATGATGTGCGCACCGTGCTCCAGCGAGGCGATTTGCGGGCCCAGCGAAACGCCGCCGCACAGGGTGAGGATCTTGATGTTGTCCTCGGCGCGGGCCAGGCGGCGCAGCTCCTTGGCCACCTGGTCGGCAAGCTCGCGGGTAGGGCACAGCACCAGCGCCTGGCAGCCGAAGTAGCGCGGGTTGATCGGGTTCAGCAGGCCGATGCCGAAGGCGGCGGTCTTGCCGCTGCCGGTCTTGGCCTGGGCGATCAGGTCCTGGCCCTTGAGGATGACCGGCAGGCTCTGGGCCTGGATCGGCGTCATCGAGGCATAGCCGAGGGCGTCCAGATTCGCCAGCATGGCGGCGGACAACGGCAGAGTGGCAAAGGCGGTGGATTCGGTGGTCACGAGGCTGGCCTGCGGTGCGAAGCGAAAAATGCCGCATAGTCTACCAGCCTCATGGCCATTCGCCCTACGACTCCATGTGTTCTTCCGGACGACGGGCACGCCTTCCGTCCGTGGGCGCCAGTTGCAGGAAGATCGCTGCCGCCAGCATGGCCATCACGCCGATGGTGACGAAGGTCAGCTGGAAGGCGCCCAAGGTGGACTCCACGCCTTCAGCGCTGCCGGCAGCGGTGAAGCCACCGAGTAGTGCGCCGGCACAGGCTACGCCCAGGCTCAGGGCCAGCTGCGCGACCACCGACAGCAGGCTGTTGCCGCTGCTGGCGCTGGCGTCGTCCAGGTCGATCAGGGTCACGGTGTTCATCGCGGTAAACTGCATCGAGTTGACCGCCCCCAGCAAGCCCAACTGAATCAGCAGCACGGCGTAGGGCGTCTGCTCGTCGACCAGCCCCAGGCTGGCCAGCAGCAGGCCCAGCAGCAGGGTGTTGCCGGTGAGGATGATGCGGTAACCGAAGCGCTCGATCAGCGGGCGGGCAACGGACTTGGCCAGCATGGCCGCTGCCGCCAGCGGGATCATGCTCATGCCGGCCTGGGCCGGTGAGTAACCCAGTGCGACCTGTAGCAGCAACGGCACCAGGAACGGCAGGGCGCCACTGCCCAAGCGGGCGAACAGGTTGCCAAGGATGCCGATGGCGAAGGTGCGCACGCGGAACAGGCTGGGCGAGAACAAAGGCTCCGGGTCGCGCCCGGCACGCAGCCAGTAGGCGGCCAGGCACGCCATGCCGGCGAACAGCAGCAACATCACCCGCAAGTGCGGCAGGTGCAGCTCGCCCAGGCCTTCCATGGCGATGGTGATCAGTACCATCGCGGCGCCGAACAGCAGGAAACCGGGGCCGTCGAACGTGGTGCGCTCGGCGCCGCGCAGGTCCGGGATGAACTTCCACACGGCCAGGCAGCCGAGCAGGCCGACGGGCAGGTTGAGCAGGAAGATCCAGTGCCAACTGAGGATTTCCACCAGCCAGCCGCCGACCGTCGGGCCCAGCAACGGGCCGAGGAGGCCGGGGATGGTGATGAAACTCATGATTCGCACCAGCTCGCTGCGCGGGTAGGCGCGCAACACCACCAGCCGCCCGACCGGCAGCATCAGCGCACCGCCCAGGCCCTGCACGACGCGGGCGAAGATCAGAAAGCCCAGGCTATTGGCTGCGGCGCACAGTAGCGAGCCGAAGCTGAACAGCAGGATGGCACTGAAGAAGATGCGCTTGGTGCCGAAACGGTCGGCGATCCAGCCCGAAGCAGGGATCAGTAGGGCTACGGTGAGCATGTAGGCGATGATCACGCCCTGCATGCGCAGCGGGTCTTCGGCCAGCGAGCGGGCCATGGCCGGCAGCGCGGTGTTGAGGATGGTGCCGTCCAGGGACTGCATGAAGAAGGCGATGGCCACCACCCAGGGGATCCAGCGGGCGGTGACGGGGTCTAGCGGTGCTCGATCGGGCATGACTTCCTCGTTTGTCAGTGCCGGCCCCTTCGCGGGCAAGCCCGCTCCCACAGGTACTGCACCACATCTGAGGGTGGTGAATACCCTGTGGGAGCGGGCTTGCCCGCGAAGAGGCCGCTAATGCCTATCACAGTGTCAGGGTCAGGCCTTTGACCAGTGCCCCCGGCAAATGACTCGACCCGGTACTGCGCTGTCCATAGGTGCTGGTCGACAAGATCATCTCGCGCTCGCGGGTCAGGTCCTCCAACTGGCTGCCGAGCAAGCTGTACAGGCTGTCATCGAAGCGCATGGTGCTCACGGGCCCCTGGATCTGCCCGTTTTCCACCCAGAAAGTCGCGAACCGGGTCAGCCCGGTCATGCGCGCTGCCGGCAGGTCAGAGTAGTTCAGGTACCACAGGTTGCTGATGTACAGCCCGGTGCCCAGGCGCTCAAGAATGTGCTCGCTCGTCAAGTTACCCGGTGCCAGGCTCAGTGCGCACGGCGACTCGTAGCTGTCGGCACCATTGGCCAGCAACTCGAATTCGGCCGCACTGCGCGCACTGATCAATCGCTGCCGAGCCTCACCTTGCTGGATCAATGGCACATCCAGGCGTGGAGCCCCCTCATCGGAAAACGCCGGGCTCAGCGAGCCGCTGACCTGCTCGGTAAAGCTCACCAGCGGGCTCAGCCGTGCATCGCCGTTGTACAAACGTTGCAATGCGCTATTGCCGGTGGCCAGGGCCTGTGCGGAAAAGCCGCCCCAGCACAGCATGCCAGCGATTTCGTCCATGGCGGCTGGTGCCAAGTAGGCGCGATAGCTGCCGGGCTTGAGGGTGACTACCGGGCGGCCAAGGAAGCCCAGCTGTTCCCGCGCCTGTCGCAGACGTGCGATGAAGTCATCCGCGCTCCACACCTGGCCGGCATAGTTGGCCTTCACCGCCTGGCCGTTTTCATGGAACAGGCTCCAGTCGAAGTTGAAGCTGTTGGCCTGGTGCCAGCCAAAGGCACCGAACGAACTGGCAAAGCCCCGGCAGATCGGACCGGCAGCGTAGATACCGACCAGGTCCAGCTCGCCTGCTTCGTGGTCGAGCAGGGCCAGTACTTCGTCCAGTTCGGGCACGGGCTGCACCTGCAGGCTGTGGCTTTGCCAGGCACTTTCGTCTAGCCGCAGATAAGGGTCAACGGCCAACAGTGGCAAGGTCTGGCGCAGTTGCTCCAGCGCATCGCCAAGGCGCTGGCGGTCCAGTTGCGCGTCGCCACTCAAGGTCACCTGCTGTTCCGCCTGGCGGCCATCACGGACCAACCGCAGTTGCGCGCTGGCCTGGCTTACAGTGCCGGCCTGGCGCACCTTGGCATTGTTGAAACGCACGAATTGCGACTGTTCGGCGCTGTAGCCGAGGGTGAACTGCTCGCCTGCTTGCAGGGCGGCGCGCACATCCCCGACCAGGGTTTCGAAAGCGTGCTTCATCAGGCGTCTCCTCCAAATACGTCAATCTGGCGGAATACGCAGGCCGGCGAGGCATGACCGACCCGCACCACCTGGTTGGGCTCGCCCTTGCCGCAGTTGGGCGTGCCAAGTACCTGGAAGGTGCTGCGGTCGCCAACCGCCGCCAGGTTGCGCCAGAACTGTGCGGAGATGCCGCGGTAGTTGGGGTTCTTGACGATGCCCTTGAGCCCGCCGTTTTCGATCAGCTGGCCCCATTCGCAGCCGAACTGGAACTTGTTGCGCGCGTCGTCGATGGACCAGGAACGGTTGGTGCGCATCAGGATGCCATGCTCGATGCCCTTCACCAGTTGCGCCAGGCTCTGGTCGCCCGGCTCGATGTTCAGGTTGGCCATGCGGTCGATCGGTGCACGGTTCCACCCGCAGGCGCGGCTGTTGGCCACGCCGTCCAGACCAGAGCGGAATTGCGACAATGCGCCGCCCAGCGGGCGCAACAGCAGGCCGTCGCGGATCAGGAACTGCTTGCTGGCCGGGGTGCCGTCGTCGTCAAAGCTGTAGCTGGCCAGCTCTTCGCCGATGGTCGGGTCGAACGTCACGTTCAGCAGGCTGGAGCCGTATTGCAGGTGGCCGAAATCGCTGGCTTTGACGAAGCTGGTGCCAGCGTAATTACGCTCGTCACCGAGGATGCGGTCCATTTCCAGCGGGTGGCCGATGGACTCGTGGATCTGCAGCATCATCTGGTCCGGCATCAGCAGCAGGTCACGCGGGCCGCTTGGGGTGTTGGGGGCCAGCAGCAGTTGCAGCGCCTCGTCGGCGACCTGCCGGGCGGCGCCCACCAACCCGCAGCGCTCGATGATCTCGAAGCCACCCTGCTGGCCGAAGTTGTCGCGGCCCAGGCTGCGGCTCTGGCTGTCCTGCCCGTCGCTAGCGGTCACGCCCAGCCCCGGGAACAGGAAACGCTGGGCATGGCGCAGTTCGGCGCCGGCCGAGTTCAGGTAGGTTTGCTCGACCAGGGTCAGGCCCAGGCTGGCTTGCCAGTCCACCAGGCGGTCGTCCTTGGGGACGCTGGCCGACTCGGCGGCAAGCAAGCCAAGGCAGTCGGCGAGGGACGGCACAGGCTGGTCGAAGTTGGGTGAAACATGGTCGTGACGGGCGTTGGTCACGGGTTGGTCGCGCAGATCGAGCAAGCTGTGCCGGGCGATCTGCCGGGCCAGGGCCTCGGCCTGCTCCAACGCGTGCTGCAGGCCCGCCTGGGACAGGTCGGCGGTGGCCGCGTAAGCCTCCACGCCGTTGATCCGCACGGTGAGCATGGCGCCTTCGTCCTGGCTGAAGAAGGGAGGTTCGGCAACATTGCGGCGAACCGACAGCGCCTGGTGCGACTGTTTCACATGCCGCAGGGAAAACAATTCGGCCGTACTGCGCAGCGCGGCAAAGCGCTGGCGCAGCAGGGCGCTGGAATCAAACATGCACAAGCCTCCGTGTACCCGGTGGCTCCCCCTTAGAACCACTCGTCCTGCATGGTGAGGCAAGTGTCGTCGCGCGCCTCTAGCAATGCCAGCTCATTATGGCAGCCCGGTACTTCCCAGGTCAGGAAATAACGCGCCGCTTGCAGCTTGCCGAGGTAGAAGTCGCGGTCAGCGGGGTTACCCTTGAATAAGCCAAGCTCGGCGTGAATGGCCTGTTCCAGCCAACGCCAGCCGATCACGCAGTGGCCGAACGCCTTGAGGTACAGGGCCGAGTTGGCCAGGGCGCCTGCGACTTTGCCCTGGGCCAGGTCGCCGAGCAGCGCCAGGGTCACGCTTTGCAGCCGGTTGACCAATTGCTCCAGCGGCTGGCGCAGCGGGTCGAGGTTCGGGTGATGGCTGGCACGTTCGCCTGTGCTGGCGATCAGGCGGATCAGTTGCTTGAGGCCGGCGCCGTTGTTCTGTGCCAGCTTGCGGCCGAGCAGGTCGAGCGACTGGATGCCTTCGGTGCCTTCGTGAATCGGGTTCAGGCGGTTGTCGCGGTAGTACTGTTCTACCGGGTATTCGCGGGTATAGCCGTGGCCGCCGAGAATCTGGATGGCCAGTTCGTTTGCCTTGAGGCAGAAGGCCGAGGGCCAGGATTTGACGATAGGGGTCAGCAGGTCGAGCAATGCCTGAGCCTGCTTGCGAGTGCTTTCTTCGCTGGCGGTCTGGGTGTCGTCGAACAGGCGAGCGGCGTACAGGCCCAGGTCGAAGGCGCCTTCTACGTAGGCCTTCTGGGCCAGCAGCATGCGCTTCACATCGCTGTGCTCGATGATCGGCACGGCCGGGCTGTGTGGGTCTTTGTTATCCGGCAGCCGACCCTGCGGGCGCTGGCGGGCGTATTCCTGCGAGTACAGGTAACCGGCGTAACCGAGCATTACTGCGCCCATGCCAACACCGATGCGTGCCTCGTTCATCATCTGGAACATGCAGGCCAGGCCCTGATGAGGCTGGCCGACCAAGTAGCCGATGCACTGGCCGTTGTCGCCGAAGTTCAGCGCGGTGGAGGTGGTGCCACGCCAGCCCATCTTGTGGAACAGCCCGGCCAGCAGCACATCGTTGCGTGGGCCACGGCTGCCGTCCGGATTGACGTGGTACTTGGGCACGATGAACAGCGAAATGCCCTTAACTCCGGGCGGGGCGTCCGGGAGCTTGGCCAGCACCATGTGCACGATGTTTTCCGACAGCTCGTGGTCGCCGGCGGAGATGAAGATCTTGTTGCCCTTGAGCCTGTAGCTGCCGTCGCCCTCCGGTTCTGCCCGGGTGCGGATGTCGGCCAGCGATGAGCCTGCGTGGGGTTCGGTGAGCGCCATTGTGCCGAAGTAGCGACCTTCGATCATGGGTTGCAGGAACAGGCGCTTCTGTTCGTCGGTGCCGAAGCTCTCAATGAGGTTGGCTGCGCCCATGGTCAGGAACGGGTAGGCCGTGGTGCTGGCGTTGGCGGCCTGGAAGTGGGCAAAGCAGGCCTGCGAGACCAGGCTGGGCAGTTGCATGCCGCCAGCTTCGAAGTCGCGGTTGGCGTTGAGAAAACCGGCTTCAAGGAACGCATCGACGGCAGGTTTCACCTCGGGGATCAGTTCGGCGCGGCCGTCAACATAGCGCGGCTCGTTTTCGTCGGACTTGCGGTTGTGCGGGGCGAAGTACTTTTCGGCGATGGTGCGGGCGGTGGTCAGTGCCGCGTCGAAGGTTTCTCGGCTGTGCTCGGCGAAGCGCGGGCGCTGGGTGAGGGCTTCGGCGTCGAGTACTTCGTAGAGTTCGAAGGCGAGGTTACGGGGGCTGAGCAGGGTCTCGGGCATGGTGGCGGTCCTGAGGCGGGATGCTGCGAGTGTAGGGAGTTGGATGGGGAGGGGGGGAGGTTAATAGGTTTGGGTGATATGGGTTTAGAAAGGGATTGGGGTATTCAGGCGCTTACCTTTTGTCCTTTAGCGCCTGTGAGATCGAGCGCCGCCCGCGCGGCGCATCGCGAGCTGCGCTCGCTCCTACGTGTGTTTCGGGCCCGTCATGCCTGTGCCAGAGGCGCGCGACCGCCTGGCTTGTACGACGCGATATCGTGTCATGCACCAAAGCGTTCGCGCGCAAATCCCGCAGGAATAATTGGCCCGAAACACACGTAGGAGCGAGCGCAGCTCGCGATGCGCCGCGCGGGCGGCGCTGGATCTCACAGGCCCTGAACATCTCAAACCACACGCCCATAAAAAAGGAGAGCCGAAGCTCTCCTTTTTTTCCAACAGCTATCAGCCAATGGTCATCAAGCTGGCGTTACCACCAGCAGCCGCAGTGTTCACACTCACCGCCCGCTCGATCACCAAGCGCTCCAGCGCAATCTGATGATCCCCACTGGACAGCCCATGCACACCCACGATCGCCCCGGCCCGCTTGGCCACCTGCTGGCAAACGCCACGCAGCTGGTCCGAGTCGCCATGGTGGATCACGGCGTCAAACGCCACTTCATCCTTGTTCCAGTCCGAAACCAGCTTCACCTTGGCCTGTAGCTCGCGCGGCAGGCGCTGGCGAAGGGCTTTGCCGGGTTCTCCGTCAGCCCATACCGCCGAGCTGCCCACCGCCAGCACGGCAGCGAACTGGGCCAGCAGGTCGGCCTCGTTGTCGGCCAGGCACAGCACGTGCTCGCGCGGCAGGATGGTGTAGCTGTTGCGCTCGCCGGTCGGGCCTGGCAGCAGGCGGGCGATGCCGCTCTGCGACTGGCTGGCGAACTGGCTGCACAGCGCGGCCAGGTCGGCCAGCTGGTTGCTTTCTGCCCAGGCCTTCAGGCCGTGCAGCGGCTTGATCAGCTGATCGTGCAGGGTGCGGTCCGGCTTGCCTTCGCCATCCTGGTGCTGGAAGTGGCGGCCAATGGCATCGGCCGGGCGGGTCGACAGCAGGCGGTACAGGTACAGCGGGCCGCCGGCTTTCGGGCCGGTACCAGACAGGCCTTCACCACCGAACGGCTGGACACCCACCACCGCACCGACGATGTTGCGGTTGACGTACATGTTCCCGGCGTTGGCGGTTTCCACGACTTTGGCGATGGTCTCGTCGATGCGGGTGTGCACGCCGAGGGTCAGGCCGTAGCCGGAGTTGTTGATCTGCTCGATCAACTGGTCCAGGTTGCGACGGTTGTAGCGCACCACGTGCAGTACCGGGCCGAAGATTTCGCGCTTCAGCTCGTCGAAGCTTTCCAGTTCGATCAGGGTTGGCATCACGAAGGTGCCGCGCTTGATCTCGGCGGCATCGGCGATTGCCACTTGATAGACCGAGCGGCCTTTCTCGCGCATGCCCTGGATGTGCTTCTCGATGCCGGCCTTGGCTTCGGCGTCGATCACCGGGCCAATGTCCACGGCCAGGCGGTCCGGGCAGCCCAGGCGGCTTTCGGCCATGGCGCCCTTGAGCATTTCGATCACGCGGTCGGCAGAGTCTTCCTGCAGGCACAGCACGCGCAGGGCAGAGCAACGCTGGCCGGCGCTGTCGAAGGCCGAGGACACCACGTCGATCACCACCTGCTCGGTCAGTGCCGAGGAGTCGACGATCATGGCGTTCTGGCCACCGGTTTCGGCGATCAGCGGGATCGGACGGCCCTGGTTGTCCAGACGGCCGGCGACGTTGCGCTGCAGCAGGCGGGCTACTTCGGTAGAGCCGGTGAACATCACGCCTTTGACGCGCTCATCACCCACCAGGCCGGCACCGACGGTTTCACCGCGGCCTGGCAGCAGTTGCAGCACGCCTTCAGGGATGCCGGCTTCCAGCAGCAGGCGCACGGCCTGGGCGGCGATCAGCGGGGTTTGCTCGGCTGGCTTGGCCAGCACCGGGTTACCGGCGGCCAGGGCAGCGGCCACCTGGCCAGTGAAGATCGCCAGCGGGAAGTTCCAAGGGCTGATGCACACCACGGGGCCCAGTGGGCGGTGGGCGTCGTTGCTGAAGTCGTTGCGGGCTTGTACCGCGTAGTAACGCAGGAAGTCCACAGCCTCGCGCACTTCGGCAATGGCGTTGGCGAAGGTTTTGCCCGCTTCGCGGATGAGCAGGCCCATCAGCGGCTGGATTTCGGCTTCCATCAGGTCGGCGGTGCGCTCCAGAATGGCGGCGCGCTCGGCGGGCGGGGTGGCCTGCCAGATCGGTGCAGCATTCAGCGCGCACTGGATGGCGTTGTCGACATCGGCGACGGTAGCTTCCTGTACATGGCCCACCACGTCGCGGTGGTCTGCCGGGTTTAGTACAGGTGCGGCGGCACCTTGGCTGGCCGCGCAGGCCAGCAGCGGGGCGGCTTTCCAGTCGTTGTGAGCGGTGGCCAGCATGGCGCAGGACAGCGACGCCAGGCGGTGTTCGTTGGCCATGTCGATACCGGCCGAGTTCGCGCGCTCGCTGCCATACAGTTCACGCGGCAGCGGGATACGCGGGTGCGGCAGGCCAATGTTGCCTTCCTGGGTGCCCATGCGCTCGATGCTGGCGACCGGGTCGGCAACCAGTTCCTGGATGGAAATCGAGTGGTCGGCGATGCGGTTGACGAACGAGGTGTTGGCGCCGTTTTCCAGCAGGCGGCGTACCAGGTAGGCCAGCAGTGTTTCGTGGGTGCCGACCGGTGCATACACACGGCACGGGCGGTTCAGCTTGCCATCGGCAACCTTGCCGACCACTTGCTCGTACAGTGGCTCGCCCATGCCGTGCAGGCACTGGAACTCGTACTGGCCCGGGTAATAGTTCTGCCCGGCAATGTGGTAAATGGCCGACAGGGTGTGGGCGTTGTGGGTGGCGAACTGTGGGTAGATGGCTTCTGGCACGGCCAGCAGCTTGCGGGCGCAGGCCACGTAGGAGACGTCGGTGTACACCTTGCGGGTGTAGACCGGGTAGCCTTCCAGGCCTTCGACCTGGGCGCGCTTGATCTCGCTGTCCCAGTAGGCGCCTTTTACCAGACGGATCATCAGGCGGTGGCGGCTGCGCTTGGCCAGGTCGATGACGTAGTCGATCACGTACGGGCAGCGCTTCTGGTAGGCCTGGATAACAAAGCCGATACCGTTCCAGCCAGCCAGCGATGGTTCGAAGCACAGACGCTCGAGCAGGTCGAGCGACAGCTCCAGGCGGTCGGCCTCTTCGGCGTCGATGTTCAGGCCGATGTCGTACTGCTTGGCCAATTGGGTCAGCGACAGCAGACGCGGGTACAGCTCTTCCATCACGCGCTCGTACTGGGCGCGGCTGTAGCGTGGGTGCAGCGCCGACAGCTTGATGGAGATGCCCGGGCCTTCATAGATGCCGCGGCCATGGGAGGCTTTGCCGATCGAGTGGATGGCCTGCTCGTAGGACGCCAGGTACTTCTGTGCGTCGTGCTCGGTCAGTGCCGCTTCGCCGAGCATGTCGTAGGAATAGCGGAAACCTTTGGCCTCGAAGCGGCTGGCGTTGGCGAGGGCTTCGGCAATGGTTTCACCGGTCACGAACTGCTCGCCCATCAGGCGCATGGCCATGTCGACGCCCTTGCGGATCATCGGCTCGCCGCTCTTGCCGATGATGCGGGTGAGCGAGGAGGTGAGGCCGGATTCGTTATGGGTGCTGACCAGCTTGCCGGTCAGCAGCAGGCCCCAGGTGGCGGCGTTGACGAACAGCGACGGGCTGTTGCCCAGGTGCGGCTGCCAGTTGCCAGTGCTGATCTTGTCGCGGATCAGTGCGTCGCGGGTGCCCTTGTCGGGGATGCGCAGCAAGGCTTCGGCCAGGCACATCAGCGCCACGCCCTCCTGGGACGACAGTGAGAATTCCTGCAGCAGGCCCTGAACAATACCAGCACGGCCACCGGCGCTCTTCTGGTTGCGCAGCTTTTCGGCGATGCCGGCGGCCAGCTTGTTGGTGGCCTCTGCCAGCGGGGCGCTCAGGCGCGCCTGCTCCAGCAGCATTGGCACCACTTCCTGCTCGGGGCGGCGGTAGGCGGCAGTGATTGCCGAGCGCAGCACCGACTGCGGCAGGATGCTTTCGGCGAATTCGAGGAAGCACTGGTGGCTGTGGTCTGCCTGGACTTCGCCGGCGTCGTCGGCCAGGTTGCTGACATGACCGTTGAGTTCGGTCAGGGTGGCACCACCCTCGAGCTTCTCCAAGTAGTTGAAGATCGCTTGCTTGATCAACCAGTGCGGCGTGCGGTCAATGGACTGCGCAGCTGCTTTGAGTCGCTCACGGGTCGGGTCGTCGAGTTTGACCCCAAGGGTGGTAGTCGCCATTTCTTATCCTCGTTATTGCCACGGTTGTGGCCTAAGCTGGCGTCAAGAGTATCTGTAGGATAATTTGGGTGCAACCAGGTGCAACCCGAATTTTTTGTGTAAAAGGTGCAACTCGTCTGACAGTCATTTCCACGCGATGGAAAGGGACGTTTTCTGTGCTTTTTATTCTGAAAAAACGGTTTGATACGCCAAAAAGGAGCAAAAAAGCAGCTTTATCGGAAAATGCACGGGCAGGTGCAACTTGCAAATGAAAAAGGGTTGCACCCGCTTTGTGTTGTTGCATAGCATTCGCCGCCTGGGTGCAACCGCCATGACTGCGGTTGCTAATGAGATAAAAACAAACGCCAGGGCACACGTATGGGCAACCCACTAACGATCACCTTCGTGATCTACATCGCGGCAATGGTGCTGATCGGCTTCGCCGCCTATCGCGCCACCAACAACCTTTCCGACTACATCCTCGGCGGTCGTAGCCTGGGCAGCGTGGTGACCGCGCTTTCCGCTGGCGCTTCCGACATGAGTGGCTGGCTGCTGATGGGCCTGCCGGGCGCGATCTACTTCTCCGGCCTTTCCGAAGCTTGGATCGCCATCGGCCTTACCGTCGGCGCCTACCTGAACTGGCTGTTCGTCGCCGGCCGCCTGCGCGTGCAGACCGAGCACAACGGTGATGCACTGACCCTGCCGGACTACTTCTCCAGCCGCTTCGAAGACAACAGCGGCCTGCTGCGGATCATCTCGGCCATCGTCATCCTGGTGTTCTTCACCATCTACTGCGCCTCTGGCATCGTTGCCGGTGCCCGGCTGTTCGAAAGCACCTTTGGCATGTCTTACGAAACCGCCCTGTGGGCCGGCGCTGCGGCTACCATCGCCTACACCTTCGTGGGTGGTTTCCTGGCGGTGAGCTGGACCGATACCGTGCAGGCGTCGCTGATGATCTTCGCGCTCATCCTCACCCCGGTGATCGTGCTGATCTCGACCGGCGGTTTCGACACCACCTTCGCCGCCATCGAGGCAGTGAACCCGGCCAACTTCGACATGCTCAAGGGCGCAACCTTTATTGGCATCATTTCACTGATGGGCTGGGGCCTGGGCTATTTCGGCCAGCCGCACATCCTGGCGCGCTTCATGGCTGCCGATTCGGTGAAATCGATCGCCAGCGCCCGCCGTATCTCCATGACCTGGATGATCCTGTGCCTGGCCGGTACCTGTGCCGTGGGCTTCTTCGGTATCGCCTACTTCTCGGCGAACCCTGGCCTGGCGGGTCCGGTTACCGAAAACCACGAGCGTGTGTTCATCGAACTGGCCAAGATCCTGTTCAACCCATGGATCGCCGGTGTGCTGCTGTCGGCCATCCTGGCGGCAGTAATGAGCACCCTGAGCTGCCAGCTGCTGGTGTGCTCCAGTGCCCTGACCGAAGACTTCTACAAAGCCTTCCTGCGCAAGAACGCTTCGCAGGGTGAGCTCGTGTGGGTCGGCCGCCTGATGGTACTGGCCGTTGCCCTGATCGCCATCGCCATGGCGGCCAACCCCGAAAACCGCGTGCTGGGCCTGGTGGCCTATGCCTGGGCTGGTTTCGGTGCGGCCTTCGGCCCGGTAGTGCTGATTTCGGTGCTGTGGAAAGGCATGACCCGTAACGGCGCGCTGGCCGGTATCGTGGTGGGCGCGCTGACCGTGATCCTGTGGAAGAACTTCGACACCCTCGGGCTCTACGAGATCATCCCGGGCTTCCTGTTCGCCAGCATTGCCATTGTGCTGGTGAGCAAGCTGGGCAGCCCGTCGCAGTCGATGGTCAAGCGTTTCGAGACTGCTGATGCGGCTTATCACGCTGACAAGTAACACCCGCTGATTCGGTGTTGCCTTCTTCGCGGGCAAGCCCGCTCCCACAGGTGCTTCGCAGAACTAGAGATCTGCGCAAGTCCTGTGGGAGCGGGCTTGCCCGCGAATGGAGCTAACACCGATCGACAGCCAGGCCTGACTCCGCCTGCAAGGCAAGGTAAACTTGCCACCCCCGCAGGAGTTGCCATGAACTATCGTCACGCCTTCCACGCCGGCAACCACGCCGACGTCCTCAAACACATCGTGCTGACCCGCCTCATCGCCCTGATGTCGCGCAAGGAGCAGCCGTTCGCCTATATCGATACCCACGCAGGGCTTGGTCTGTACGACCTGCAAGGCGACCAGGCAACCCGTACCGGCGAGTATCTGGAAGGCGTTGCCCGCTTGTGGAATCGTGACGACCTGCCAGCCATGGCTGCCGATTACCTGCGCGTCATCAAGCGCCTGAACGCCGACGGCGAGCTGCGCTACTACCCCGGTTCGCCCGAGCTGGCCCGCCGCCTGATGCGCCAGCAAGACCGTGCCCTGCTCAACGAGAAGCACCCCGAAGACGGGCCGCTGCTCAAAGAAAACATGAAAAAAGACCCCCGCGTGGTCGTGCACCTGGGCGAAGGCTGGCATGTGCCGCGTGCCTTGCTGCCCGTGCAGGAAAAGCGCGCGATCATGCTGATCGACCCGCCGTTCGAGCAGGCCGATGAGCTCAAGCGCTGCACCAACGCCATGAAAGAGGCGATTGGCCGCATGCGCCAGACCGTCGCGGCCATCTGGTACCCGATCAAGGACCAGCGCTCGCTGACTCGCTACTACCAGGACCTGACCAGCACCGGTGCGCCGAAACTGCTGCGGGTCGAGCTGTATGTGCATCACCAGGACAGCCCGCAGGGGCTCAATGGCTCTGGCCTGGCCATCGCCAACCCGCCATGGGGGCTGGAAGAAGAGCTCAAGGAGCTGCTGCCGTGGCTGGCCAAGGAGCTGGCGCAGACCGATGGCAGCTACCGCATGGACTGGCTGATCGCCGAGTAATCAGGCACCACAACTCTCCTGTGGGAGCGGGCTCGCCCGCGAATACCGGCAAAGCCGGTGCCATGCATCGCGGCGCCTGCTTCGCGGGCAAGCCCGCTCCCGCAGGTTAATGCAGTGCCTCTGCTGATCTTTGCGTTATAATCCCGCCCTTTAGCCGCCACCCGCCCAAGAGGCCGCTGGCGCATTTTTACCGAATGAAGAGGCTAATCCCTTGGCATTGACGATCCTTGGCCTGTCCGGCGCCCTTAGCCATGACCCTTCCGCGGCCCTGTACATTGACGGCAAGCTGATTGCCGCCGCCGAAGAAGAGCGCTTCGTGCGTGACAAGCATGCGAAGAACCGCATGCCCTACGAGTCGGCGAAGTTCTGCCTGGAGCAGGCAGGCATCAAGCCGTCCGACGTCGACGTGGTAGCCATCCCGTTCGCCCCGATCAGCCTGTTCGGCAAGGCGCGCTGGCACTATGCCAAGCGCTATTGGTACGCCCCGGATCGTGCCCTCGACGCCATCCTGATGGGCAACCGTCGCTACAAACGCTACCGCAAGAAGATCGTCTGGTGCCTGGAGCAGCTGGGCTTCGACCCGAAAAAGGTCAAGATCGAGCCGGTCGAGCACCACCTGGCCCATGCCTCCAGTGCCTACCACTGCTCGGGCTTCAAGGAAAAAACCGCCATCCTCGGCATCGACGGTAAAGGCGAATACGCCACCACCTTCTTTGGCTACGGCGAGAACGGCAAGATCCACAAGATCAAGGAGTTCTTCGACCCGGACTCCCTGGGGGGCCTGTACGGCGCGATCACCGAGTTTCTCGGCTTCGAGATGCTTGACGGTGAATTCAAGGTCATGGGCATGGCGCCGTATGGCGACGCCAGCAAGTACGATTTCTCGCGCCTGGCCAGCTTCGAAAACGGCGAACTGGTGATCAACACCGAGTATGCCAACGTTATCGGCCTGCGCCGCTATAAAGAGAAGGGCAAGGGCTTCTACTTCTCGCCGAAGCTGATCGAATGGCTGGGCCCCAAGCGCGAAGGCGACATCGCCGACGAGCCGTACATTCATTACGCGGCCAGCATGCAGGCGCTGTTCGAGAAACTGGCGCTGCAGATGATCGACCACTACCTGGGCGACACCCTGCGTGAAACCGGCAAGCTGGCCTTCGCTGGCGGCTGCGCGCTGAACGTGAAGCTGAACCAGAAGATCATCGCCCGCCCGGACGTGAAAGAGCTGTTCGTCCAGCCGGCCTCTGGCGACGCCGGTACTGCCGTTGGCGCCGCGGCCTATGTTTCCCACGCCCGTGGCGTACCGGTCGAGAAGATGGAGCACGTCTACCTCGGCCCGTCGTACTCCAACGAAGACGTGATCGCGGCCTGCGCCCGTCACCCGAACCAGCCGAAGTGGCGCAAGCTGGAGAACATGCCTCAGCAAATCGCCCAGATCATGGTCGACGGCAACCCGGTGGCCTGGTTCCAGGGCCGCATGGAGTTCGGCCCGCGTGCCCTTGGTGGCCGTTCGATCATTGGCTGCCCGAGCGTTGAAGGCGTGGCTGACCGCATCAACCACCAGATCAAGTTCCGCGAACGCTGGAGACCTTTCTGCCCGTCGATGCTCGACACCGTCGCCCCGCAGATGATCAAGGTCGACCACCCTGCGCCGTTCATGACCTTCACCTTCGAAGTGGCTGAAGAGTGGAAAACCCGTGTGCCGGAAGTGGTCCACGAGGACGGTACTTCGCGTGCCCAGGTGCTCAAGCGTGAGTACAACCCACGCTACTACGACATGATGAAGGCGCTGGAAGACCTGACCGGCAACGGCGTGTCGCTGAACACCTCGCTCAACCGCCGTGGCGAACCGATGATCTGCTCGCCGACCGATGCCCTGAACATGTTCTTCGGCTCGGACCTGCAGTACCTGATCATGGAAGACATCTTGGTCGTGAAGGACGGCGCTGCCGCCTATGACCAGCCGCTCTGAACCGCGTATCCTGCAGTTCTGCCATGGCTATGACGGGCCTTTCCTGGATTGCGCCCGTCAGTACGCCAGCCTGTTCCAGGGGCGTGGCTACCAGGTCACCACGGTGTTCCTCACCGGCGCTGCCGACCCGCAGGTAGCGGCGGGCTGCGCGTCGGACGAGGTGCTGTTTCTGGAATTCAGCTCCAAGGCCGTGCGTGGCCTGAAGCTCGGCGCCATCCGTGCCTTGCGGCGGATCGCGGCCGAGCGCAATTTCGCGTTCTGCATTGCCCACCGCTTCAAGCCGATCTATGTGGCTCTGCTGGGTACCGGCCTGCCGGTGATTGGCGTGCACCATGCCTTTGGCGACTACGAGCGCAAAGGCCGCCGGCTGTTCGCCAACCTGTTCAGCAAGCGCCTGAGCCTGCTGGGCGTGTCGGACGCCGTGCGTGACGATATGCGCCGCTGCCTGCCGCAGTGGCCGGCCGACCGCATCCAGACCCTGTACAACCGCATTGATATCGACGCCCTGCAAGCGGCACTGGTGCCGCGCGCCGAAGCACGCCAGGCCCTGGGCCTGGATGCACAGGCATGGATCGTCGGGAATGTCGGGCGCCTGCACCCGGACAAGGACCAGGCGACCCTGTTGCGTGGTTTTGCTCAGGCGTTGCCAGTGCTGCCAGCCGGCGCCCGTTTGGCGATTCTCGGCAAGGGCCGGTTGGAGGCCAAGCTCAAGGCCCAGGCCGCCGAGCTGGGCATTGCCGGGCAGGTGGACTTCCTGGGCCAGATACCGGATGCACGGCGCTATTTCCAGGCGTTCGACGTGTTTGCCCTGAGCTCTGACCATGAACCGTTCGGCATGGTCCTGCTCGAAGCCATGGTCGCCGGTGTGCCGGTGCTCGCCACGGCGTGCGGCGGGGCTCGCGAAGTGGTCGAGGGTGTGGGTGTGCTGTTCCCGCTGGGCGATGCTGCACAGTTGGCGCAGGGGCTGAAGCATCTGGCTGTGCTGGACGGCGAGCAGCGTCAGGCCTGTGCCGAGCACATGCTGCAGCGTCTGCGTGAACGTTTCTCTGACCAAGCGGTGCGTGAGGCCTTCTGGCAGTTGCCGCAGGTAAGCGCGCTGGTGGGGCAGGCTTGATGCTCAATCGAATCCAGGCCTTCCGCGAACGTGGTTGGCAAGTTATAGACACCAAGGCCTATGCCGAGGCATGGGCGCGCTTTGGTGGCAGTGTTGCCACTCATCCGCTGGTGGTCGAACAGCTGGCAGACCTGGCACAGATCCCGGTGCGATACCTGGGCTGGCATCAGGCGGGTGAGCTGAAGGCCGCCATCCCGACCTGGGGGCGTCACCTGGCGCTGTCCAAGGATGTGCTCAAACGTGCCGGCAAGAAAGCCCTGTTCGATCTGGGCAATGCCGAAATCATCCTGCCGGCGGCAGCCGATGCTGCTGCACCGCTGCGCCATGCCGCGCGCTACCTGTCCGATCTGAACCAGGGCCGCTTCAGCGGCCTCAAGGCGCAGAAGGAACAGCTGGCCATGGCCCGCGCCCCTGAAGACCTGTCGAAGAAGTTCCGCTACAACCAGCGCCGCGAACTGCGCCTGCTGGAAGAAGCAGGTGGCGTGGTACGCCCGATCAGCGACTTCAGTGCGCAGGAAATCGCCAGCATGTACTGCGACCTGTTCCAGCGCCGCTGGGGCTTCCCGGCCACTGGTGCCGAGCACATGGCCCAGGTGCTGGAGCGCCTGCAAGCGCTGCTGATCGGCTCGGTACTGCTGCTGGATGGCAAGCCGATTGCCATTCAGCTGGTGTACCGCGTTGAAGCGCCGGAATGGATCAGCGTCGAGTACATCAATGGCGGCGTAGACCCTGAAACCAAGGCTTTCAGCCCGGGCAGTGTGCTGAGCTTCCTCAATACCCAGGCCGCCTGGGAAGACGCCCGTGCGCGCAACAAGCCGCTGCGGTTCTCGTTCGGCCGTGCCGACCGCGAGTACAAGGACCGCTGGTGCAACCCTGTGCCGGTGTACCAGGCGTGAGCCGCAAGCAGCAGTTGCTCAAGCGCCACCGGCGCAACAAGCGCCTGGGCTTGCTGGTGGGCCTGGTTGCGTTGCTCGCCTTGGGTGTTTTCAGCTGGTGGTGGCTGCCATTGCTGCTGCTGCCGCTGGTCTGGGCGGCTCACGAAGCCTGGTTTGCCGACCATCTGTTCTATGCCCCGGGCGAGGACTACGCCTACGACTTCGGTGAACAGGCGCGGGAAGTGCCTGCCAGCCTGCGCGATGGCCAGCTCCAGGCCGATTGCGTGCTGCAGGGTGACGAAACCCTCATGCTTGAGCTGCAGGTAAAAAGCACCTGGCTGGGGCGGTTTCTCGACCCTCGGGTAGAGCTGGGCGCTGCTGAGCAGGCTGACCGGCAAACGTTCGAGCGTGGTGTTGATGGCGTGCGGTTTCTCAACCTGACCGGCTTGGCCGTGCCCTTGCAAGCGGGTACCTTGCGCCTGCGCGGTCGCCATTGTCGGCTGCAAGGCCAGCTGCGCCTGTGGATAACCCCCGCTGTCGAGTTGCAACGGCGCCGGGTGATGGTGATCGCGCCGCACGCCGATGACGCCGAGCTGGCCGCATATGGCCTCTACAGCCAGGCCGACGAAACCTGGGTGGTCACCCTGACAGCTGGCGAAATCGAAGCCGAACACTACCAGCAGATGGGCCTGGAACAAGCCGAGGCCGCCCGCCTGAAGGGCCGCTTGCGTGCCTGGGACAGCATCGCCGTGCCGCGCTGGGCGGGTGTGCCGGAGTCACGTTGTGTGCAGCTGGGTTACTTCTGCCTGCAACTGCCTGCCATGCAGGCCGCGCCCGATCTGCAGGCTGCTTCCCGTGAAGCCGATCTGGCCGATATCCGTGTGTTCCGCCAGTTCAACCCGTTCCCGCTGCCGGCCGACCGCGATGGCGCGCCAACCTGGCACAACCTGCTGGCCGACCTGCGGGCCTTGCTGGAAATGGCCAAGCCTGAAGTATTGGTGATGCCGCACCCGCAGCTCGACCCGCACCCCGACCACATCTGCGCGCAGGCAGCCGTGCTGGAGGCCCTGCAAGGCGTGGCCTGGCAGCCGCAAACCTTGTTGTGCTACGCCAATCACCTGCACGACAACGACCGTTGGCCGATGGGCGACAGTGGCGACGGCGTGGCCTTGCCGCCGCAGTTGAGCGCAGCGCAGGCTTGGGCACCCTGCAGCCTGGTGCTGGATCTGGCCACGCAGCGCGACAAGGCCATGGCCCTGGGCATGATGCACGACTTGCAGCCGCCGGCCCCCTTCAAGCGCCGCTTGCGCCGCCTGCTGCAACGCTGGCTGGCCGGGCGGCAGCCCTCGCCTTACGGGGAGAACGAGTTCTTCCGCAAGGCCGTGCGCAGGCACGAACTGTTCTGGCGGCGTGAACTGTAAGCACGCCCCATGGTTGACCGCGATGGCGCAGAGCGCCCAAGGAACGTTATGAAAGTCCTATTTCTGGTACAGAAGGAACAGCGGGCTATTCTCGACCGCCTGTACGACGGCGTCGCGGCCAACTGCGAGTGCGACCTGCGCTGGCTGAGCAGCGATGACCAGCGCAACCTGCGCCGCTATTTCAAGCGTGAAGTGCAGGTCGAGCGCTATGACCGCATCGTGTTCTTCCTGCGCTTCAAGCAGGAGATTCGCCAGGTGGCCTTCATCCGCACCGTGCCGAACCTGGTCATCCTCGAGCACGACGCCTACCAGAACTACATCCCGTGCAAGTACACCGGCAAGTTCAGCGCCCATTACCGGCAGCTGCCATGGGCGCGGGTCATCAGCTCGGGTTACATGGTCAGCGAACGCCTGCGCCAGGAAGGCTTCGATGCGGTATTCGTGCCCAAGGGCTATGACGAGCAGTTGCTGGCCGATCAAGGGCGTGAGCGCGACATCGAACTGGCCTTCGTCGGCAGTGTCAACAGCGTGGCCTACAGCGGCCGCAAGGCGCTGCTGGACGAATTGGGGCAGGTCGAGAACCTGCTGGTCACCCGTACCAAGTCGGGCGAAGACTACTGCAACACGCTCAACCGTATCCGTTTCTTCGTCAGTGCCGACGTCGGCATGGGCGAATACATGATCAAGAATTTCGAAGCCATGGCTTGTGGCTGTGTATTGCTGGCATACGACCAGGGCGAAGAAGAGAACCGCGCGCTGGGCCTGCAGGACATGCACAACGTGGTGTTCTATGACAACATCCCGACCCTTCAGGAAAAGCTCCGCCGTTTGCGGGCAGACCCTGAACTGGCCCGGCAGATTGCAGAAAATGGTCGCCATCTGGCGGTTTCCCGTTTCAGTTTCGCCGCAGTTGGACGTAGCATCGTCGACCACATGCGCCCGGCGCTCAGGCCCCACCCGCCATTGTCTGCATGGCAGCGGCTGCGCCTGAAGCTGGGCATCTAAATAAGAGCTTTCACGCCCAGGAGCGGGTTGTTGAAGGCCGTTTGTCGCAATGCGGAGGGAGTCCGGTGCGCTTTTCAAATGAGAGTGACGTCACGCTCGTCGTGACCAGTTGTGGGCGGTTCGATCTGCTCAAAGATACCCTTGAGAGTTTCGACCGCTACAACACCGCGCCCATTCGCGAGGTATTCATCACCGAAGATTCCGGTGACGATGCTGTGCATGCCGCTGTGCCAGAGCACTGGAAACCGTACTGCAAGGTGTTCGTCAACCGGCCCAAGCTTGGCCAGTTGCCGTCTATCGACCTGGCCTACAGCCACGTCAAGACGCCGTACATCTTCCACTGCGAGGACGACTGGCATTTCTATCGCCAAGGCTTTGTCGAAGACTCGCGGGCCATTCTGGATGTGAGCCCCAACCTGTTGCAGGTGTGGCTGCGCAGCCATGCTCACGACCTGGCCATCCACAGCCCTTACATCCACTTGGGCGATCGGCAGGTGATCGCGGGTGTGCCTTGCTACCCGCTGCTGTCCGACAAGGCTGAATGGCAGGCGTTTTCGCTCAACCCCGGTCTGCGGCGTTTGAGTGATTACCAGCGCTGCGCGCCATTTGCCGCCTATGCTGGAGAGAAGGCGCTTTCCCGACGCTACGCTGAGTTAAATCTGACAGCGGTCACCTTGGAGGGTGATGCAGTATTGCACACTGGATTCGGTAATCACGTGACCTTGCCCATCGAAGTGGAGCGCAAGGCCAAACGCCGTCAACGTGATCGGATCAAACTGGCATTGACGCTGGTGACGGGTGCCTTGATCGGCATGGGTATCACCCTTTTTGTTCAATGAAGTCGCTGTCCCACCTGACATGAGCGGGAGAGGGCCCATGAACATCGTCAATATGATGTGGGCGGGTGGAACGCCGTACATGTCCATCCACAAGGTGCATCGCCAAGTGCTGTCGCACGCAGGTACCGATGCCCGGATCAGTAACTGGTTGCTGCTGGGAAGCGGGTTGTGTTGCGGGCTTGGCTCGACCCGGGAGTGGCACATGCCACTGCGTGCGCTGAAAGGGCGGCACCTGTGGCGCCTGTTGCGGCCCTGGTTGCGCTTGCGTTTGCGCAAGGCGCTTGCCGAGGCCAAGGCCGAGGTCGTGCTGCTCGACGGTATTGGTGTCGCGCGGCTGGTGCTACCGCTGTTGCAGAACAGCCCTCAGGTGCGGGCAAAGGTGCTGTTCCATGGCAAGACGCGCCTGAACAGTAGCGATGTACGCTTGTTGCGTATGTTCCCCGCCGAGCGCCTGAGCATCGCAGCGGTATCGCATACACTGGCCGAATCGCTGGAGCACGACTTGGGCAGGCCGGTGCAGACCCTGCGCATGGCGCTTGACCCGTTAGCGTTCGTCGAGCCGTTGTTGAGCCGTGACAGGGCCAGGCAGGCGCTGCAGTTGCCTGCTGCGAGCGGGGTGATGCTGGGCGCGGTAGGGCGGTTGGTGGAAAGCAAAGGCTTCGAGATGCTGATCGAGGCGTTTGCCCGGGCCAGCACACATCAGCCGGACCTGCAGTTGGCCATTATTGGCGAAGGTCCTCTGCACGCCGTGCTGCAAGAGCGTATCGATGTACTGGGCCTGGCCGCGCGCGTTCACCTGTGCGGTCACCGTGAAGACCTGCAGCAGTTGTATCGGGCGTTCGATTGGCTACTGGTGCCTTCTCGCTCTGAAGGCCTGGGGCTGGTGGTGCAGGAGGCGGTCATGGCCGACGTGCCGGTGGTGTGCAGCGACCTGCAAGTGTTTCGCGAACAGTTGCAGGATACCGGCGGTTACCTGCCGGTAGCCGATGAAGGGGCATGGGCCGAAGCAATCGAACGATGCACGTCCCTCAGCCCCCAGGCGGTAGCCGCCCGGCAGCGTCAGGCGCTGGCGCCGGAGCAAGCCTGGCAGGCCTTCTGCAATGGCTCGCAGAGCTTGCTGCGCAAATGACGTTCAGCGTGCCAGCAGGGCCGCCTCGAACGCAGCGAGGGGGAACCGGTCACCCAGGTTCTCCCGCTCGATATAGCGCACCATGTGCTGCACATTGCGACGAATCATGCGTGCCGACAACGGTGGGCGCAGGAAACGCATGTCGGCCACGTCGATCAGGCCCAGGCGCTGGTCGGGGGTAACCACCACGTTGCCCAGGTGCAGCGAGCGGAAGTACACGCCACTGTGGTGCAGCTGGCGAACCAGCTGAATCAGCTGCGGCAGGTAGGTATCCCAGCTGAACCCTTCATCGCGCGACATTTGCAGCAGGGTACGCCCGGGCAGCGGGCGATACAGCACGGCGGTACGGCCTGGCAGGTCGAGCTTGTGCTGGCTGATCACCTCGAGCGTAGGGATGCCCAGTTGCGCCAGGCGCGCGGCGTTATCGACGAAGCGCTGCGAGTAGGGGCGCAACAGTGCAGATGAAATCAGCCGCTTCCTACGAAAAACCTTGAGGAAATTTCCATCCTTGAGCAGGTAGACTTTGGCGCCATGGCTGTCTGCCTCAAGCACCTGTGCGCCTTGTGTCAGCTGATCGAAGTCGACCTGGGTGAGCCGGGAGCATTGCATGAATAGAGCCTTGTCGTCTGGCGAGCAAAATGACCGGCAATAATGCCGAAAATAATGCTGTTGCACCATGGATGGTGTCTTTGATTCATCGGGGGAAAGGATGTTGTATCAAAAAAACTGGGCACGGGCCTGGTTAGGTTTGGGTCTGGTCTGGTTCCTGGCAGCAATTGCCCTGGCACCGAGCAACAAGGTTTACCAGCAGGGGCTGGTGTTGTTTTTGTGGCTGCCAACGCTGGTACTGGCGTGGTCTGCCCGTGAAGTGCTGGTGCAAGCCTGGAGGCGCCAGCCGGCGCTGTGGGTGAGTGTGCTGCTGTTGTTGGCGTGGTGCGGGCTGAGCCTGGCCTGGTCGCCCGCAGAAGACCCAGGGCGCGAGATCAAGCGCCTTGTCTACATTCTGGTATTCCTGCTGGCATTCCCGCTGCTGGCGCAGCAAGGCAGGGCCCGCATTCGTCAGCTGTTGCTGCTTGGCAGCAGCCTGTTGGCCGTCGCTGCGCTGGTCTCGATCATCAATTTCTACGGTTTGCAGGGCAAATCGTTGCTGGCCCGTCTGGCAGGCATTGGCGAGATCTCGCACCCGATTCTGGGGGCTTATGTCATTGGCTCGGCGGTGCTCTTCTTGCTGTACGACCCGCCGCGCCAGCGTGGTCTGCAGCTGTTATGGCTGGCGGCGCTGGTCTGTCTGGGCGCGTTTGCCATGCTCAGCCAGAGCCGCGGGGCGATTCTGGCCCTGGTGATCACCGTGGTGATCGCGCCGCTGTGGTTCCGCGATCGCCACAGCCAGGTGTTTTCCATCCTGGCGCTGGTTGCCACCGGCCTGGCGTTCTTCGTCGTATACGACCTGATCGCCAAGCGCGGCTCGTCCTATCGGCCGGAAATCTTCAATGCCGTCATCGATATGATTGCCGCACACCCCTGGACCGGCCTGGGGCTGGGGGCTCCCTACGACGTAAGTGCCGTGGGTAAACACTTTGACCACACCCACAACATGTTCACCCATGTTGCCGTGGAAATGGGGATCCCTGGCATGCTGCTCTGGGTCATCGTGTGGTTGTTCACCCTGGGCGAAATCGTCCGTGCGCGCGGCACGCTGTTTGGCAAGATCCTTCTGGGGTTCTGGGTGTACTCGACCCTGGCCATGCAGTTCGATGCCGCCAGCCTCACCGGTACGCCGCGCGCCGAGTGGTTCATCAGCTGGCTGCCTGTCGGCCTTGCCATGATGCTGCCATGGGGGCGTGCCGAAAATGGCGCCTGTGGTAAAATTTCCGGTTCAACCTGAACAGCGAGCTCGATAATGGCCGAAACACCGCGACCGGCGGAGCACAACTCCAGCCTGAAGATCTACTTCCGGCTGCTGAGCTATGTGAAACCCTATGTCGGCATTTTCCTGCTGAGCATTGTCGGTTTCGTGATCTTTGCCTCGACCCAGCCAATGCTGGCGGGCATCCTCAAATACTTCGTCGATGGGCTGAGCAACCCCGAAGCGGTGTTGTTCCCCAACGTGCCCTACCTGCGCGACCTGCAATTGCTGCAGGCGGTGCCGCTGCTGATCATCCTGATCGCCGCGTGGCAGGGCCTGGGTTCGTTCCTCGGCAACTACTTCCTGGCCAAGGTGTCCCTGTGCCTGGTGCATGACCTGCGGGTGGAGTTGTTCAACAAGCTGCTGGTGTTGCCCAACCGCTATTTCGACAACCATAACTCCGGGCACCTGATTTCGCGCATTACCTTCAACGTGACCATGGTCACCGGCGCGGCGACCGATGCCATCAAGGTGGTGATCCGCGAAGGCCTGACCGTGGTGTTCCTGTTCGCCTATCTGCTGTGGATGAACTGGCACCTGACCTTGGTGATGGTCGCCATCCTGCCGGTAATTGCGGTGATGGTCAGCGTTGCCAGCAAGAAATTCCGCAAACAGAGCAAGAAGATCCAGGTGGCCATGGGTGATGTCACCCACGTTGCCTCGGAAACCATCCAGGGCTACCGCGTGGTGCGCAGCTTCGGTGGCGAGGCCTATGAGGAGCAGCGTTTCGGCAAGGCCAGCCAGAGCAATACCGACAAGCAATTGCGCATGACCAAGACCGGCTCGCTCTACACGCCGATGCTGCAGCTGGTGATCTACAGCGCCATGGCCGCGCTCATGTTCCTGGTGCTGTTCCTGCGCGGTGAGTCCACGGCGGGCGACCTGGTTGCCTATATCACCGCCGCCGGCCTGCTGCCCAAGCCGATACGCCAGCTTTCGGAAGTCAGCTCGACCATCCAGAAGGGCCTGGCCGGTGCAGAAAGCATCTTCGAGCAACTGGACGAAGAGCCTGAGCTGGACACCGGTACTGTCGAGAAGGAGCGGGTGGAAGGGCGCCTGGAAGTGCGCAACCTGAGCTTCACCTACCCGGGTACCGAGCGCGAAGTGCTAAGCGACATCAGCTTTGTCGCCGAGCCAGGGCAAATGATCGCCCTGGTGGGCCGTTCCGGCAGCGGCAAGTCGACCCTGGCCGCGCTGATCCCGCGCTTCTATCACCACGACCAAGGGCAAATTCTGCTCGATGGCGTGGAAATCGAGAACTATCGCCTGCGCAACCTGCGCCGCCATGTTTCGCAGGTGACTCAGCACGTCACCCTGTTCAACGACACCGTGGCCAATAACATCGCTTACGGCGACCTGGCTGGCGCCCCGCGCGCAGATATCGAAGCCGCTGCAGCCGATGCCTACGCCAAGGAGTTCGTCGACCGGTTGCCGAAGGGCTTCGATACCGAAGTGGGTGAGAACGGCGTGCTGCTTTCCGGCGGCCAACGCCAGCGCCTGGCGATTGCCCGGGCGCTGCTGAAAAACGCACCGCTGCTGATCCTCGATGAAGCCACTTCGGCACTGGATACCGAGTCCGAGCGGCACATCCAGGCCGCCCTGGACCATGTAATGCAAGGCCGCACCACGCTGGTGATCGCCCACCGCCTGTCGACCATCGAGAAGGCCGATCAGATCCTGGTCATGGACCAGGGTCGCCTGGTGGAGCGTGGCACCCATGCCGAACTGCTTGCGGCTAATGGCCATTATGCCCGCCTGCACGCCATGGGCCTGGATGAGCCGGTCAAGGCCGATATCACCTGAGTCCTCCCTGATCGGGGCCTTAACGGCCCCGATTGTCACGGGAATTTTCCGGGGACGATCTGGCCATAAAGCCGTCGTCTACCCTGTGCTAATATCCTGCCCCTGTTCATTATTTCCATATGGGTTGCCCATGAAGTTGTCCATGCCGCGTTTCGATCAAGCCCCGGTACTGGTGGTCGGCGATGTCATGCTCGACCGCTACTGGCATGGCGGTACTTCGCGTATTTCGCCTGAGGCGCCAGTCCCGGTGGTCAAGGTCGATCAGATCGAAGATCGCCCAGGCGGTGCGGCCAACGTTGCCTTGAACATCGCTGCGTTGGGCGCGCCGGCGTCGCTGATCGGCGTCACCGGCCAGGATGAAGCTGCCGACAGCCTGGCCAATAGCCTGCAGGCTGCCGGTGTGCGTTCGGTGTTCCAGCGCATCGCGCATCAGCCGACCATCGTCAAGCTGCGGGTCATGAGCCGTCACCAGCAGTTGCTGCGTATCGATTTCGAAGAGCCGTTCGCCACCGACCCGCTGTCGCTGGGCGCGGAAGTCGACAGCTTGCTTGAAGGCGTCAAGGTGCTGGTCCTTTCCGACTACGGCAAGGGCGCACTGAAAAACCACCAGAGCCTGATCCAGGCGGCGCGAGCCAAGGGTATTCCGGTGCTGGCTGACCCCAAGGGCAAGGATTTTTCCATCTACCGCGGTGCCAGCCTGATCACCCCGAACCTCAGCGAGTTCGAGACCATCGTTGGCCGTTGTGCCGATGAGGCCGAGCTGGTTGCCAAAGGCGTGCAACTGCTGCAGGACCTGGACCTGGGCGCCTTGTTGGTTACCCGTGGTGAGCACGGCATGACCCTGCTGCGCACGGGGCAGCCAGCGCTGCACCTGCCGGCGCGGGCGCGCGAAGTGTTCGATGTGACCGGTGCCGGTGATACTGTCATCTCCACCCTTGCGGCGGCCATTGCGGCTGGCGAGGACCTGCCCCACGCGGTGGCGCTGGCCAACCTGGCGGCAGGCATCGTGGTTGGCAAGCTGGGTACGGCTGCGATCAGCGCCCCTGAACTGCGCCGGGCCATCCAGCGCGAAGAAGGCTCCGAGCGCGGTGTGCTGGGCCTTGAGCAGTTGCTGCTGGCCATCGATGATGCGCGGGCGCACAAAGAGAAGATCGTCTTCACCAATGGCTGCTTCGACATTCTTCACGCCGGGCATGTCACCTACCTTGAGCAGGCGCGGGCCCAGGGCGATCGCCTGATCGTCGCGGTCAACGACGATGCCTCGGTCAGCCGCCTGAAAGGGCCTGGCCGGCCGATCAACAGCGTCGACCGGCGCATGGCCGTTCTGGCCGGCCTGGGGGCGGTGGATTGGGTGATCAGTTTCCCTGAGGGCACGCCGGAAAACCTGCTGAGCCAGGTCAAGCCGGATGTGCTGGTCAAGGGTGGCGACTATGGCATCGACCAGGTGGTGGGCGCCGATATCGTCAAGGCCTATGGCGGTACCGTGAAGGTGCTGGGTCTGGTCGAGAACAGCTCGACCACGGCGATTGTCGAGAAAATCCGCAAAAATTGATTGGGGCCGCTTTGCGGCCCTTCGCGGGCAAGCCCGCTCCCACAGGTACAGCGCAGGTCTCGAGAACTGTGCAGGTCCTGTGGGAGCGGGCTTGCCCGCGAAGGGCTGCAAAGCAGCCCCAGGATGTCACTTGTGCAATGAGGTCCGAGCCCGCTCCAGCAGCGCCCGCGCCTTGTCACCAAACCGCTGCAAGTGCGATGCCCGCAACGGCTTGGGCTCCACCAACCCCTGTTGCTTCACCCAGTCCTTCCAGCGCACTCGCTCGTCCTTCACCACCCAACCTTCCTGCCGGGCAAAACTCTCTGCCAGGTACAGCCCACGCGTACTCGCCGGTACCAGTTCATCCTTCTTCAGCGTATACAGCTCCGCCAGCGGTTGGCCGTCCTTCAACGGCATCAGGTACAGGTCTGGCCGTTTGCGGTTGAGTCGCGCCACCAGCTGGCCGCTCTCCAGTCGCTCATCGACGTGGAACAGGCTGAGCTTTTTGGCTTCACGGGGCACCTGCAGACGCATATCGTAGATCAGTTGCAGCGAGGCGGTGGGCAAGTGCACATAGGCCCGTGGCCGCTCCAGTAGCATCAGGTTGCCGCAGTGCACGGGGCGGGCGGCGCCGGACTGCGGGGTCAGCAGGAAGTGCGGTGTTTCGCGATAGTGCAGGGCGGCGGCGTACGGCACGGGCAGCCAGGTATCATTGAAGCGCCCGCCCAGCCAGCCTTCCGGGGTTTCCAGCAGGCATTCCTCAGCCACTTCCTGCACCGCCGTGTGCAACGGCAGGTTCAGCTCCTGTGCCGGTACATAGCCGGAAATCAGTTTCAGCACCACATCGCCCCGGTCTTGCCGGCGCTGGCGCACCAGCACCCAGTAATCACGGTTTTGCCAATGCAGGGTAAGGCGCACCGACACACCCAGGTTGGCCAGTTCGGCCACGAAGTGCTGCGTGTCGGGTAGCTGGATGGCCTTGCGCCGCTGCTGGGTCTGGGCAAAGTTGAGCGGCATGCCGATACTTTGATAAATCAGCCCATCGGGCGTGGCCTCCACATGCAGCGGCAGTGTCTTGAAGTTGCTCGGGTTCTTGCGGATCAGCGTTCGCGCCACGAGGCTCCTCCTTGCGTCGGGTCAGTCGCCAGGCCCTTGGGCCTGGGGTAACTCAATGCTGGCCCAGGATACGGGCGACGGTGGCCACATTGTGGGCCAGGTGCAGCGGGTTGATGGTGCCGACGATAGCACTGCTGACGCCCGGGTGGGCGAACAGCAGTTCGAAGCTGGCCTGCACCGGGTCAACGCCCGGGGCCAGGCAGACATGTCCACTGGCCAGGGCCTTCTTTACCAGGATGGCCTTGCCGTGTTCGGCAGCGTAGTCCAGCACCGGGCGTTCTGCCTGCTCGTTGAGGTTGTAGGTGACCATGGCGCAGTCGCCCTGTTCCAGTGCTTTCAGGCCGCCGGCCACGGTCTTGCCGGACAGGCCGAAGCCGAGGATCTTGCCCTCCTGCTTCAGTTCAGCCAGGGTCTGGTAGACCTCCTGCTGTTCGAGGATTGCCAGGTCATTGCCGTCGGAATGCACCAGCACCAGTTCGATGCGGTCGGTCTCCAGGCGGCGCAGGCTGCGCTCCACCGAGCGGCGGGTGTGGGCGGCACTGAAGTCGAAGTGCGACTGGCCGTTGTCGAATTCTTCACCGACCTTGCTCACGATCACCCACTCGTTGCGTTGGCCGCGCAGCAGGGGGCCCAGGCGTTCTTCGCTGCGGCCATAGGCCGGGGCGGTGTCGATCAGGTTGATGCCCAGCTCGCGGGCCTGGGCCAGCAGCAGGCGGGCTTCGTCGTCACTGGGGATGGTGAAGCCGGTGGGGTACTTCACGCCTTGGTCGCGGCCCAGTTTGACGGTGCCCAGGCCCAGCGGTGAAACCTTGAAACCGGTGCTGCCCAGCGGGCGATGGAAGTCGTGCAGGGTGGGCAGTGTCATGGCAGCAGTTGCTCCCAGGCAGGAACACCCAGCGGTGGGCGTGGCAGGCCGGCCAGGTCGGCTTGTGCCTGTGGGCGGATGCCGTCGCGCTCCAGGTGGCTGATGACCCGGTCGCTGAAGTCTGGCGCCAAGGCCAGCTTGGTCGGCCAGCCCACCAACAGGCGTTGCTGGTCGGCGAGGAAGGCGTTGTCCGGGCGCACCAGGCCGGACTGCGCAGGTTCGGCGCGGTCGACGCGCAAGGTGGCCCAACGGACCTGGCTTTGATCTACCCATGGCAACAGGCTGGCTATTTCCTTCTGCGCCGCCGCAATCTGTGCTGCCGGCTCACGTGCCACGCCATCGGCTTCAGCCAGATCGCCGCCCAGGTACCAGACCCATTGGCCATCAGCAGCCGGGTGAGTCGTGACTGTTACCCGTGGCTTGGGGCCGCCGCCCAGGCAGTGCGCATACAGCGGCTTGAGGTCAGGGCCCTTGGCCATGACCATGTGCAGCGGGCGGGTTTGCATCGCCGGCTGCTTCAGGCCCAAGGCATGCAGCAGGTCCTCGGTGCCGGCACCGGCGCTGAGCACGATACGCTGGGCGCGGATGTCGCGGCCATCGACGCGCAGGCCGACCAGTTCGTCGCTTTCGCGCAGCGGCTCGATGCGTTCCCCGGCCAACAGGCTGTCGCCCGCCAGGTCGGCCAGGTTGGCCAGCAGGCTGGGTACGTCGATGACCAGTTCGGCCAGGCGATAGACCTTGCCCTTGAAGGCACGGTCTTGCAGGGCCGGCGGCAGTTGTTCGCCTTTTACCTGGTCGACCCGGCCGCGCACGGCCTTGCTCGCGAAGAAGCTGGTGAGGTTGCCGGCCAGGGTGCCTGGCGACCACAGGTAGTGGGCCTCGGACAGCAGACGGGTGTTGCTCAGGTTCAGCTCGCCGCTGCCGCTCAAGGCTTCGCGCCAGCGGCGCGGCATGTCGGCAATGGCTTCCGAAGCACCGGTGAGGGCGCCTTGCAGGGCGTACTTGGTACCGCCGTGAATGATGCCTTGAGACTTGATGGTCTGCTCGCCGCCAAGGCTGGCGCGCTCCACCAGCACTGTCGAATACCCCAGGCGGCGCAGGCGGGCATTGAGCCAGAGGCCTGCGACCCCGGCGCCGACGATCAGCACGTCAGTGGAAATGGCAGATGGCATGGCGGTACCTCGAAGACTGGGACAGCTGGCAAGTATACAGGCAGCTTCAGTGCCCGGCAGTCTTGGAGAACAGCTGAATCACCACCACCCCACCCACGATCATCGCCATCCCCAGCATTGCCGGCACATCCAGCTTCTGCCCGTAGATCACCAGCGCCGCCACACTGATCAGCACAATCCCCAGCCCCGACCAGATGGCATAGGCAATGCCCACCGGAATGCTGCGCACCACCAGGGTCAGCATCCAGAACGCGATGCCATAGCCAACCACCATCAGCAGCAACGGCAATGGCGTGCTCAGGCCTTTCACTGCTTTCATCGAAGCGGTGGCAATGACTTCGGCGCAGATGGCGATGGCGAGGTAGGTGTAGGCATTCATGGCAGGATCCTCCGATAACTGGTCGGGCATTCTAGCCCCTACCTGGATGGGGTAAAGTCATTACCTATCAGTTGGGGAGATAGGTTGATGGCCGAGCAATGGAACCTTGAGCAACTGCGCACCTTCCTGCGCGTCGCTGAACTGCGCTCGTTTTCTGCCGTGGCCCGGGAGCAGCGCAAGGCGCAGTCGGCCATCAGCAGCGCGATTGCCCTGCTTGAAACCGACCTGGGGGTCACCCTGTTCGAGCGCAGCAGTGGCCGGCAGCCTAAGCTGACCGAGAACGGCAGTGCGTTACTGGAAGATGCCCGCGAACTGCTGCGACAGTGCGAACGTCTGGATGGCCGCGCCCTTGCGTTGATGCGCGGGCAGGAGGCTTTGCTGCGGGTGGCGCAGGACGAAGCCATGCCTTATCAGCCGGTGATAGACAGCCTCGATGAGCTCGCCAGCCGCTACCCCTATCTGGAGGTGCAACTGGCCAGTGGTGCGCAAGGTGATGTGGCGCGCAAGCTGGTGGAACGCCGCGCCGACCTGGGCCTGTTCTTTCACCACGAAAGCATGCCGACATCACTGGAGCGGCGCGCCTTGGGCAGTGTGGAGATGGTCACGGTGTGCGCCGTCGGCCATCCGCTTGCAGGTGAGGGTCGGGTCACCCGCCAGCAACTGGCCCGCCACCGGCAACTCCTCATTACGCCACAGCAAAGCGGTTACCCCGGCGGCGAGGCAGTCAGCCCGCAGGTGTGGCGTGCCGACAGCTTCTACGCCATGGCCGAATTGCTGATGCGCGGCCTGGGCTGGGCCTGGTTGCCGCGGCATGTGGTGCAGTACCCGACTTATCAGGCGCATATGGTCGAGCTGGACAGCGAGTGGCGCCCGCCTGCACTGGTGGCAGAGCTGGCCTGGCGCCGTGATGAGCCACTGGGGCCTGCGGCGCAGTGGCTGGCCGAGCGCTTTGCAGTGCACTTGCGTGCGATCGGGTAAACTCCGCCGCCATGAACAGAACACTCTATACCTTGCTGTTTCACCTGGGCCTGCCATTGGTTGCGCTGCGCCTGTACCTGCGCGCACGCAAGGCGCCGGCCTATGGCCAGCGCATCGGCGAGCGCTTTGCCTTCAAGCTGCCGGCCATGCGCAGGGCAGGCATCTGGGTGCATGCGGTGTCGGTGGGCGAAAGCATCGCCGCCGCGCCAATGGTGCGGGCCTTGCTGAAGGCCTACCCGGAACTGCCAATCACGCTTACCTGCATGACGCCGACCGGTTCCGAGCGCATTCGCGCCATGTTCGCCGACGAACCGCGCGTGCAGCATTGCTACCTGCCCTACGACCTGCCCTGGGCGGCCGGGCGTTTTCTCGACCATGTGCAGCCCAAGCTGGGCATCATCATGGAAACCGAGCTGTGGCCCAATCACATTCACCAGTGCGCCAAACGCGGCATCCCGGTGGCGCTGGCCAATGCGCGCTTGTCCGAGCGCTCGGCCCGTGGCTATGGGCGCTTTGCCAAGCTGACACGGCCAATGCTGGCGCAGATGAGCCTGATTGCCGTGCAGACCGAAACCGAGGCCCAGCGCTTCCGTGATTTGGGCGCGCGCGCTGAGTGCGTGCAGGTCACCGGTTCGATCAAGTTCGACCTGAAGATTGATGAGCAACTGCTTCCGCGCGCCCAGGCGCTGCGTGCGCAATGGGGGGCTGAGCAGCGCCCGGTGTGGATTGCGGCCAGTACCCATGAAGGCGAGGATGCGCTGATTTTGCAGGCGCACCGGCAGTTGTTGCAGGTGCATGGCGATGCGTTGCTGATCCTGGTGCCGCGCCATCCCGAGCGATTCAATGCGGTACATGTGCTGTGCTGCGAGCAATTCGCTACCGTACGGCGTTCTGCTGGCACGCCCGTCGAGGCGCAAACCCAGGTATTGCTTGGCGATACGATGGGTGAGCTGTTGTTCCTGTATGCGCTGGCCGACATTGCCTTTGTCGGCGGTAGCCTGGTGGCAACCGGTGGGCACAACCCGCTGGAGCCGGCAGCGCTGGCGTTGCCGGTGCTGATGGGGCCGCATGTGTTCAACTTCCTTGAAATCAGCGCGATGCTGCGTGAGGCGGGGGCGTTGCAGCAGGTGGACGATGCCGACGGGCTGGCCGGGGCGGTGCGGCGGCTGGTCGAGTTGCCGCAGGATGCCCAGCGCATGGGCGAGGCGGGTAGGGCGGTGATGCGGGCCAATCAGGGCGCTTTGCGGCGCTTGCTTGATGGCCTTGGCGCGCTCATCCGCTGATTTTTGTGTTGGCTTTTTCGCGGGCAAGCCCGCTCCCACAGGATTGATGCATACGTAGAAAACCGCACAGCCCCTGTGGGAGCGGGCTTGCCCGCGAATGGTCCAACACCTATCTCAAGGCCTGCGCTCGAAGTTCTTGGCCGCTGCAGCCGCCAGGTCCGGTGGCAGGAAGTCCTTGTCCGGGTTGTAGTCCGGCTTCAGGTAACGCTTGAGGTCCGCCAGGTCTTGCGGGCTCAACGTACCCGCCGCTTGCTTCAGGCTCAGGTTGTCCAGAATGTAGTCATAGCGGCTGTTGTTGTAATCCCTCACCGAGGTATACAGCTGGCGCTGGGCATCGAGCACGTCGACGATGTTGCGGGTACCGACCTGGTAGCCGATTTCAGTAGCCTCCAGCGCACTCTGGTTGGAGATGATCGACTGCTTGCGCGCCTGCACCTGTTCCACGTCGGTGTTCACCGCGCGGTGCAGGTTGCGGGTGTTTTCCACCACCTGGCGGCGCAGGCTTTCGCGCTGCTGCTCGCTCTGGCTCAGGCGCTGGTAAGCCTCGCGTACCTGCGAGCTGGTCAGGCCGCCGCTGTAGATCGGAATGTTCAGTTGCAGGCCCACGCTGGTCTGTTCCACATCGCCGCTGTAACGCACGCCTAGTTGCGAAGGGTTGGTGAAGCCCAGGCTGTCGTTGTCACCCTTCTGGTACTTGGCCACTGCATCCAGGGTCGGCGCATGGCCGGCCTTGCGCTGGCGCAGGGTTTCTTCAGCGGCGGACACCGCGTAGTTGGTGGCCAGCAGGTTGAGGTTCTGGCGCCCGGCAGTTTCGACCCAGGCCTTGGCGTCGTTGGGCGTTGGCACCTGCACCGGCAGGCTATGCACCACACCCTGAATCGAGGTGTATTCACGGTTGGTCAGGGTGACCAGTGCTTCAAAGGCATCCTGCACCTGGCGCTCGGCAATGATCCGGTTGGCCCGGGCCGTGTCGTAGCTGGCCTGGGATTGCAGCACGTCGGTCTTGTCCGACAGGCCCACATCGAAACGCTCGTTGGACTGGTCGAGCTGGCGCTTGAACGCGGCCTCTTCGGCTTTGGTGGCGGCCAGGTTGTCCTGGGCACGCAGCACGGCGAAGTAGTTCTGCGCAGTTTGCAGGATCAGGTTCTGTTCAGTGGCCGACAGCTCCAGCGCCGCCTGTTCGTTGACGGCCTCGGCTGCCTGCAACTGGAACCAGCGGTCGGCGCGGAAGATGGGCTGGGCCAGCGTCGCGCTCCATGAGTTACCGCTGCGGTTGGAGGTGATGGAAGGCTCGTCCAGCTTGGTGCGGGTGTTCATCATCTCGGCGCCAGCCGACAGGTTGGGCAGCAACCCGGCGCGGGCCTGTGGCACCACTTCGCGGCGGGCGCCGTAATCGGCGCGGGCGGCGGCCAGGTCGGCGTTGTTGTCCACCGCTTCCTGGTAGACGCTGACCAGGTCGGTCTTCACTGTCGGGGGCACGTCCGCTGCCCAGACCACTCCGTTGGACGCACAAGACACGGCTATCGCCAGTGAGAGTTTGCGCAGCATAGAGGCAATCCTTGTACGAAATTTAATTACTGAACTGTTGAGTATCGGATGACGGGCCAGTGTAGTGCCATGCGCCCCCGGCAACAATCGCCTGGTGTGCCTTTCATCAACCGCGCATTTACCCGCTTGGCTTTGCCGACCACTCCAGTCTAGACTGCGCATGTTCTTGTCGGGGTGCCTTGAAGCAAAGGCTGAGATCGCAGAGGTGCGGATCCCGTTGAACCTGATCAGGTTAGCGCCTGCGTAGGGAACAAGATTGCTCGCCTTCCCGGGGAGCCTCTTGTGCCAGGTCCGGGAATGTCGCAGCTGCATGCAGCTTCAGGCACCCCCATATCCGGCACTGCACCCATCATGGGTGCGTCCGCGCCATTCAGGTTCACCCCGACATTCCACTGCTAGGAAGCCGTCTGGAGAGCCTGTGATGACCAAACAAGAAAAAGCGATCAACCTCAGCGAATCGGCACAAGTCGATCAGCAGTCCGTGCAACCGTTCCCGCGCTCGCGCAAGGTGTATGTCGAAGGCTCGCGCCCGGACATCCGCGTGCCCATGCGTGAAATCAGCCTGGACGACACCCCGACCGATTTCGGTGGCGAAACCAATGCCCCGGTGCTGGTCTACGACACCTCTGGCCCGTACACCGACCCCAACGTGATCATCGACGTGCGCAAGGGCCTGGCCGACGTGCGTTCGGCGTGGATCGACGCCCGTGGTGACACCGAGCGCCTGGACGGCCTGAGCTCCGATTTCGGCCAGCAGCGCCTGAACGATGCCGAACTGGCCAAGCTGCGCTTTGCCCACGTGCGCAACCCGCGCCGCGCCAAGGCCGGCGCCAACGTCTCGCAGATGCACTATGCCCGCCAAGGCATCATCACCGCCGAGATGGAATACGTGGCCATCCGCGAAAACATGAAGCTGCAAGAGGCCCGCGCCGCTGGCCTGCTCAAGGAGCAGCACGCCGGCCACAGCTTCGGCGCCAACATCCCGAAAGAAATCACCCCCGAATTCGTCCGCCAGGAAATCGCCCGTGGCCGCGCGATCATCCCGGCCAACATCAACCACCCGGAAGTGGAGCCGATGATCATCGGCCGCAACTTCCTGGTGAAGATCAACGGCAACATCGGCAACAGCGCACTAGGGTCCTCGATCGAGGAAGAAGTGGCCAAGCTGACCTGGGGCATCCGCTGGGGTTCGGACACGGTCATGGACCTGTCCACCGGCAAGCACATCCACGAAACCCGCGAGTGGATCATCCGCAACTCGCCGGTGCCGATCGGTACCGTGCCAATCTACCAGGCGCTGGAGAAGGTCAACGGCGTGGCCGAAGACCTGACCTGGGAGCTGTTCCGCGACACCCTGATCGAGCAGGCTGAACAGGGCGTGGACTACTTCACCATCCACGCCGGCGTGCTGCTGCGCTATGTGCCGCTGACCGCCAAACGTGTTACCGGCATCGTCAGCCGTGGTGGCTCGATCATGGCCAAGTGGTGCCTGGCGCACCACAAGGAAAACTTCCTGTACACCCACTTCGACGAAATCTGCGAAATCATGAAGGCCTACGACGTCAGCTTCTCGCTGGGCGACGGCCTGCGCCCTGGCTCGATTGCCGATGCCAACGACGCCGCGCAGTTCGGTGAGCTGGAAACCCTCGGCGAGCTGACCAAGATCGCCTGGAAGCACGACGTGCAGTGCATGATCGAAGGCCCGGGCCACGTACCGATGCAGTTGATCAAGGAGAACATGGACAAGCAGCTGGAGTGCTGCGACGAGGCGCCGTTCTACACCCTCGGCCCGCTGACCACCGACATTGCCCCGGGTTACGACCACATCACGTCGGGCATTGGTGCGGCGATGATCGGCTGGTTCGGTTGCGCCATGCTGTGCTACGTCACGCCCAAGGAGCACCTGGGCCTGCCGAACAAGGACGACGTGAAAACCGGCATCATCACCTACAAGATCGCCGCGCACGCGGCCGACCTTGCCAAGGGCCACCCGGGCGCGCAGATTCGCGACAACGCCCTGTCCAAGGCGCGTTTCGAGTTCCGCTGGGAAGACCAGTTCAACCTCGGCCTGGACCCGGACACTGCCCGTGCCTTCCACGACGAGACCCTGCCGAAGGAATCGGCCAAGGTCGCGCACTTCTGCTCGATGTGCGGGCCGAAGTTCTGCTCGATGAAGATCACCCAGGAAGTGCGTGAATACGCCGCCAAGATCGAGACCGTGGACGTGTCGGTCGAAGAAGGCATGCGCGAGCAGGCCGAGCGGTTCCGCCAGGAAGGCAGCCAGCTGTACCACAAAGTCTAAGTCGCAGCGCCTTACCCTGTGGGAGCGGGCGTGCCTGCGAACAAGGGCGAAGCCCTTGCCAGGCACCGCGGTGCTTGCTTCGCAGGCACGCCCGCTCCCACAGGGTGCTGTGTGCAACCCCTAATTCTTTTGGCGAACATAACAATGACCACCCCCAGCCAGTTTTCCCCCGACCACCCGGTCCCTACCCACCAGCGCATCTTCGGTGCCCGCGACCTGTTCTCGCTCTGGTTCTCTCTCGGCATCGGCCTGATGGTGCTGCAGGTCGGCGCCATGCTGGCCCCCGGTCTGGGCCTGGCGGGCGCCGTGCTGGCCATCGCACTGGGCACCGGCGTGGGCGTACTGTTGCTGGGGGCTGCCGGTGTGATCGGCAGCGACACCGGCCTGTCGGCTATGGGTACCCTGAAACTCAGCCTGGGCAGCCACGGCGCGCGCCTGCCGGCGCTGCTCAACCTGCTGCAACTGGTCGGCTGGGGCGCGTTCGAGATCATTGTCATGCGCGATGCCGCCAGCCTGCTGGGCGCGCGCGCCTTCGGCGAAGACAGTGCCTGGAACAGCCCGATGCTGTGGACCCTGTGCTTCGGTGCCCTGGCCACCTTGCTGGCAGTGAGCGGGCCACTGGCCTTCGTGCGCAAGGTACTGCGCGCCTGGGGTATCTGGTTGCTGCTGGGTGCTTGCGTCTGGCTGACCTGGAACCTGTTCGCCAAAGCTGACCTGGCTGATCTGTGGAACCGCGCCGGGGACGGCTCGATGTCGCTGGCGGTGGGCTTCGACATCGTCATTGCCATGCCCCTTTCGTGGCTTCCGCTGATCGCCGACTACTCGCGCTTCGCCCGCAACGGCAAGCATGTATTTGGCGGTACGGTAGTGGGCTACTTCATCGGCAACACCTGGCTGATGAGCCTGGGCGTGGCTTACACCCTGGCCTTCGCTGCCAATGGCGAGGTCAATGCCCTGCTGCTGGCCCTGGCGGCCGCCGGTATGGGTATTCCGCTGTTGCTGATTTTGCTGGACGAGTCGGAAAAGGCCTTTGCCGACATTCATTCGGCGGCCGTGTCCACGGGTGTGCTGGTGCCGGTGAAGGTCGAGCACCTGGCCTTGGCCATTGGTGTGCTGTGCACCCTGATCGCTTTGCTGGCGCCGCTGGCCCAGTACGAAAACTTCCTGCTACTGATCGGCTCGGTGTTCGCGCCGCTGTTCGGCGTGGTGCTGATGGACCACTACGTGGTGCGTCGCCGTCGTCTGCCGGCCCAGGTGGGTGGTTTGCACTGGCAGGCGCTGCTGGCCTGGGTGGTGGGTGTGGCGGCTTACCATGTCATCGCTACACAAGCGCCGGACTTCGGGGCGACCCTGCCGGCACTGGTGCTGGCAGGGCTACTGCACGGGCTGTTGAGCCTCAGCCGCGGCCGGGAAACAGTTCAGGCTTGAGCACGCCATTCAGGCGCGGGTAAGGGATCTTCAGCTCTACGTGGCCCATGGAATAGGGCGCGATGGCGTAGACCTCATACTTGACCACGACTGCGCCGTACGTCAGGGCGATGTGCGGCGATTTCTTGAACGGCCAGGTTTTGACGAACTCGGCGTCCTTGTCCATGCCCACGCTCATCAGCCAGGCCCGGTGCGACTCTTCGACGGTTTTCCAGAAGGTGTCTTCCTGGCCGGGCACCAGCATGTCCTGCAGGGTCAGTACCTTGTCCAGCTTGCGCGAATAGTTGATGAAACCGCGCCCCGGCATGCCGTGGGCGCCACCGCTGTCCAGGTAACTGGACAATTCGATGATCACCAGCCCGTCATGCTGCTCGCGTACTTTGGCTTGCAGGTAGCTGCTGTTACGTTTGTCGGCGCTGGCCAGGTATTGCTGCTCGTAGGCCTGCAGGGTGCTCGGCGCGGTGCCATGCTGATTGTCTTCGGTCAGTTGCAGCAGGCGTTTTTCGACGATGGCGTCCAGCTTTGGCAAGGCCGGGAAGTGGACCATGTCGATGTTCACCAGCGGGCAGTCGCTTTCGCTGCAGCCGGGTTTCACGTGCTCCCAGGCGTCGCGCTTGACCTCGAGCGGGGTCCGGTAGTTGGGCGTGAACAGGCTCTGGCAGGCGCCCAGAGCGAGTGCCAGCACGGCCACGGATGTCAGTTTGACAAGTGTCATGATGATCCTTGCAGAACAGGGAAAAGTCGGCCTTTGACCGTCTGCGCGGCCTTCAGTTCGCCACTAAGCTAACAGAGTGAAGACCTGCTGTCCCGAGTGCGCCAGCGGTTGGCGGAAAGGGATGAAACCGGCAGGCGTGCAGAGTAGGATGGCGCGATGCAGTAACCAGGCGGTTGATGTAGCAACGAGGATTTCCATGTCAGACACATTGAATTCGGTGCCCAAGGCGGTCGAGATCGTCAAGCGGGCCAACTGTTTCCAGGGCTTCTACAAGCTCGACAAGGTGCACCTGCGCCACGAACTGTTTGCCGGAGGCATGGGCCGCGAGATCAGCCGCGAACTGTTCGTGCGCCACGATGCAGTGTGTGTACTGCCTTACGACCCGTTGCGTGATGAAGTGGTGCTGATCGAGCAGTTTCGCGTGGGCGCCATGGGCAAGATCGATAACCCCTGGCTGATCGAGATGGTCGCCGGGCTGATCGACAAGGACGAACAACCCGAGGAAGTTGCCCACCGCGAAGCCGAAGAAGAAGCAGGCCTGACGTTCAGTGCACTGTGGCCGATGACCCGCTACTTTCCGTCGCCTGGTGGCAGTGACGAATACGTTCATCTGTTCCTTGGCCGGTGCAGCAGCGAGGGTGCGGGCGGCCTTCATGGCCTGGAACAAGAGGGCGAAGACATTCGCGTGCGCGTGTGGTCGTTCGAGGACGCCTTGCAGGCTGTGCGCGACGGGCGTATCTGCAACGCGGCGACCATCATCGGCCTGCAATGGCTGGCGCTGAACCGCGACGAAGTACGAGGTATGTGGAAGTGAACCTGCTGCGCGAGCGCTATCGAGTCGATCTGGTCGGGCTGCAGGCAGCCTGCGAGGCCAACTACGCCCGGCTGATGCGCCTGTTGCCCGACATGCGCACCACCCAGAGCTCGCGCCGTATCGGCATGACGCAGGGTGACCAGATGCTCGGTGTGCTGGTGCTCGACGTGGTGCTGGCCTGCCCGTACACCACCACCCTGCATGTACGCCAGGAACACAGCCTGCCGTGGTTGCCGGTACCGCATCTTGAGGTGCAGGTTTATCACGATGCGCGCATGGCCGAAGTGGTCAGTGCCGAACACACGCGGCGCCTGCGCAGCATCTATCCGTACCCGAACGAGGCCATGCATCAACCGGACGAAAAGGCCCAGCTCAACCTGTTCCTCGGTGAATGGCTGAGCCATTGCCTGGCTTGCGGTCACGAACTGGCAAGTGTTCGCTGACATGCGGCCAGACCTGATGCGCCCTGTGCATGTGGTGCAACTGACCGACGCTCACCTTTTCGCCGATCCTGCCGGCAGCATGTTGGGCCTTAAAACCCGTGACAGCCTGCGCCATGTGGTGGCCCAGGTGCAGCGTGAGCAACCGCTTGTCGACTTGCTGCTGTGCACGGGGGACCTGTCCCAGGATGCCAGTGTTGCCTCTTATGAAGCGTTTCGTGAGCTGACCACGCCATTTGCCGTGCCCACCCGCTGGTTGCCGGGCAACCATGACGAAGCCCGGGTCATGGCCGAAGTGGCACCGGAGCTTGTGCAGGCGGTGACCGATATTGGCGCGTGGCGCGTGGTCATGCTTAACACCGCCGTGCGCGGTGCAAACCACGGGTTTCTTGAAGATGACCAGCTGGCGGTGCTGAAAGCCGCCTTGGAAGGCGCAGGTGAGCGGTATTGCCTGGTGTGCTTCCACCATCAGCCGGTGGACATCGGCTGCGCCTGGATCGCGCCGATCGGCTTGTGCAACGCCCAGGCACTGTTCGATATCGTCGAGGCTTATCCACAGGTGCGGGCGTTGCTGTGGGGGCATGTGCATCAGGAATGGGATGAAGTACGCGATGGCCGGCGCCTGCTGGCCACGCCGTCGACCTGCATTCAGTTCGCGGCGCGCAGTGAGGATTTCCAGGTGAGCGAGGAACACCCAGGTTACCGCTGGTTGCGCCTGCATGCCGATGGGCGGCTGGAGACCGGGGTTGAGCGGGCAACGGACTTTGAGGTGAAACTCGACTTCGATAGCCCAGGTTATTAGAGGAATTCAGGGCTGTTCCCACAGGGATTGCACAGGAGCTGATACTGGCAATTTGAAGAAATTATTGCGATGCCCGTTGTACTGCGTCAAAACCCGGCGAACGCGCTACACTGCGCGTCCCTGCGCCCGCATCATCAGGCGCAACGCCACAGTTTCCGGGGGCAGCATGTCGGGTTCCATCCTTTATATCCATGGCTTCAACAGCTCGCCGCTTTCCACCAAGGCGCGCCAGCTCGAAGCCGTGATGCAGCACCTGGGGCTGTCGGCCCAGCTACGCGTGCCTGCCTTGCACCACCACCCGCGCCAGGCCATCGCCCAGCTCGAAGCGGCTATCGCAGAACTCGGTGCGCCATTACTGGTGGGCAGCTCGCTCGGCGGCTACTATGCCACCCATCTGGCCGAGCGCTATGGCCTGAAAGCGCTGCTGGTCAACCCGGCGGTAACCCCGCACAAGCATTTCGACGGTTACCTGGGCACCCAGCGCAATCATTACAGTGGTGAAACCTGGGAGCTGACCCACGATCACGTGAAGGCCCTGGCCGAGCTGGAAGTACCGGCCCCGGTCGATGCCAGCCGCTATCAAGTGTGGCTGCAGACCGCCGATGAAACCCTGGACTATCGCCACGCCGAACACTATTACCGTGCATGTGCCCTGCGCATCCAGGCCGGTGGCGACCACAGCTTCCAGGGCTTCGCCCAGCACCTGCCGGCACTGCTGGCCTTCGCCGGCATTGCCCGCGGGCAGTATGCGGCGCTCGATTTTTCTGTATTTTGACTTTTTTGCACTCACCAGACTGACGAAGAGACCCTATGGCCAATCCCAGCGCTAGCGCCTATAACGCAGACGCCATCGAAGTCCTCTCGGGCCTTGACCCGGTCCGCAAGCGGCCGGGCATGTACACCGATACCAGCCGCCCCAACCACCTGGCCCAGGAAGTCATCGACAACAGCGTCGACGAAGCCCTGGCTGGCCACGCCCGTTCGGTGCAGGTCATCCTGCATGCGGACCACTCGCTTGAAGTCAGCGACGATGGCCGCGGCATGCCCGTGGACATCCACCCGGAAGAGGGTGTGTCCGGGGTTGAGCTGATCCTCACCAAGCTGCACGCCGGCGGCAAGTTCTCCAACAAGAACTACCAGTTCTCCGGTGGTTTGCACGGTGTGGGTATTTCGGTGGTCAACGCCCTGTCGACCCAGGTGCGTGTGCGCGTCAAGCGCGACGGCAACGAATACCAGATGACCTTTGCCGATGGCTTCAAGGCCAGCGAGCTGGAAGTGGTCGGTTCGGTCGGCAAGCGCAACACCGGCACCAGCGTCTACTTCAGCCCCGACCCGAAGTACTTCGACTCGCCCAAGTTCTCCATCAGCCGCCTCAAGCATGTGCTCAAGGCCAAGGCCGTGCTGTGCCCGGGCCTGCTGGTCAGCTTCGAGGACAAGGCCAGCGGTGAAAAGGTCGAGTGGCACTATGAAGACGGTTTGCGCTCTTACCTGGTCGATTCGGTCAACGCGTTCCAGCGCCTGCCCGACGAGCCGTTCTGCGGCAGCCTTGCCGGTAACAAGGAAGCCGTTGACTGGGCACTGCTGTGGCTGCCAGAGGGCGGCGACAGCATCCAGGAAAGCTATGTCAACCTGATTCCGACCGCCCAGGGCGGTACCCACGTCAACGGCCTGCGCCAAGGGCTGCTGGATGCCATGCGCGAGTTCTGCGAGTTCCGCAACCTGCTGCCGCGCGGGGTGAAGCTGGCACCGGAGGACGTCTGGGAACGCATCACCTTCGTGCTGTCGATGAAGATGCAGGACCCGCAGTTCTCCGGGCAGACCAAAGAGCGCCTGTCTTCGCGTGAAGCGGCAGCGTTCGTTTCCGGCGTGGTCAAGGACGCCTTCAGCCTGTGGCTCAACGCCCACCCCGAGCTGGGCATGCAGCTGGCCGAGCTGGCCATCAGCAATGCCGGACGCCGCCTCAAGGCCAGCAAGAAGGTAGAACGCAAGCGCATCACTCAGGGCCCGGCATTGCCCGGCAAGCTGGCCGATTGTGCGGGCCAGGACCCGATGCGTGCAGAGCTGTTCCTGGTCGAGGGTGACTCGGCCGGTGGCTCGGCCAAGCAGGCGCGGGACAAGGAGTTCCAGGCGATCCTGCCGCTGCGCGGCAAGATCCTCAACACCTGGGAAGTGGACGGTGGCGAAGTCCTGGCCAGCCAGGAAGTACACAACATTGCCGTGGCCATTGGCGTTGACCCCGGTGCCACCGACCTTGCGCAGCTGCGCTACGGTAAAATCTGCATCCTCGCCGACGCCGACTCTGACGGCCTGCACATTGCCACGCTGCTGTGCGCGCTGTTCGTTCAGCACTTCCGGGCGTTGGTCGAGGCCGGGCACGTGTATGTGGCCATGCCGCCGCTGTACCGCATCGATCTGGGCAAGGAAATCTACTACGCCCTCGACGAAGCCGAGCGTGACGGCATCCTCGACCGCCTGGTGGCCGAGAAGAAGCGCGGCAAGCCGCAGGTCACCCGCTTCAAGGGCCTGGGCGAGATGAACCCGCCACAGCTGCGCGAAACCACCATGGACCCGAACACCCGGCGCCTGGTGCAGCTGACCCTGGATGACGTGCAGGCCACCTGCGAGCTGATGGACAAGCTGCTGGCCAAGAAGCGCGCCGGCGACCGCAAGAGCTGGCTGGAAACCAAAGGCAACCTGGCCGAGGTCATGGTTTGATTCGGCAGTTTCTTGCCGTTTGCCTTGCGCTGGTTGCCCTGCCAAGCCTGGCGGGCAACTGGCCCGAGCTGAAGCTCAGTGCCGAACACCCGATCGACGGCATGCGCGGTGGCAACCTTTCGGGCCTGGTGGAGTGCCGGGGCGGGCTGTGGGGCGTGTCCGATCGCGACGACGACCGTATCTACCGCTTCGACCAGCAAAACCCGACCTGGCGTGCGCAACCGCTGACCTTCACCCCGCCATCGCCACCGGAAAGCGGCCTGCCTTGGGGCCTGAAGTCGCGCAACTGGGCGGCGTCTTACATTCGCGGAGGCGAGCTGGACTTCGAGGGCATCACCTGTGATCAGGCGGGTAACCTCTACCTGGCCAGTGAGGCCCATGCCGCCGTGTTGCAGTTGCCCGTGGACGGCGAACCGGACTGGTTGAAAATCGACCCGGCCATGGTTCGCCAGGCCCGCGCCAGCGGCATGCTGCTGAACTTCAATGCACTGTTCGAAGGCCTGGCGATCAACCCGGCGGGCGACCGCCTGTGGCTGGCCGCCGAGCGCGAACGGCGTGGCCTGGTAGCCATCGAGCGGCAGCAATCGGTGTGGACTTGCGGGCGCAGCTGTGTGCTGTTGAGCGAGGCCGGGGTCGAGATGCAGCCTGCGCAAATGCCCGATGCCCGAGCGCTTTCGCGTGATTTTTCCGACCTTGCCTGGTTCGAGGGCAAGCTGTTCACGCTCGAACGCAACGCCTACCGGGTGTGCCGGCGTGATGTCGACAGCGGCAAGGTCGAGCGTTGCTGGTCGTTTGCAGCAGATGCCCTGGTGGAGTCGCGCCGATACGCGCAACCGTTCGGCCTGGCCGAAGCGCTTGTCATCGATGCCAAGGGCGCCTGGATTGGCCTGGACAACAACAACGGCGCCCGCGCCGATGGTGAAACACGCCCGATCGTCTGGCGCTTCGACGCGCCGGAAGGTGGCTGGAGCGCCAAACCATGAGCCAGACGCCGGGCAAGCGCGCGGGCAGGGTGCTGATGGTCGTCGCCTGGGCGGCGGCACTGTTTCTTGCCACGCGTTTTTTCGGCCAGTGGGAAGACAGCCAGCGTAACCCCAACACCCAGGTGCAGTCCGAGCATGGCGAAGGCTTTATCGAGGTGGGGCTGCTGAGCAATGGCCAGGGCCATTTCGTGGTGGATGGTGCCATCAATGGCCAGGTGGTGCATTTCATGCTCGACACCGGCGCTACCGACGTGGCCATCCCCGAGGCATTGGCTCGGGACCTGAACCTGGAGCGGGGCAGCCCGGTACTGCTCAGCACCGCCAACGGGCGCACCGAGGGCTACCGCACACGCCTGGCCAGCCTGCAACTGGGGGACATCCGCCTGCAGGGCGTACGCGCAATCGTGGTGCCAGGCCTAGACGGGCCAACCGTATTGCTGGGCATGAGTGCCCTGAAACAACTTGAATTTACCCAGCGCGGCGGCACCATGCTGCTGCGCCAGAACCTGAAATGACGAGGCCCGCATGAGCGACTCACTGGAACTCAGCCTGGACGGCGTAGAACGCCGCTCGCTGGCTGACTTCACCGAACAGGCCTACCTCAACTATTCCATGTACGTGATCATGGACCGCGCCTTGCCGCACATCGGCGACGGCTTGAAGCCGGTGCAGCGACGCATCGTCTACGCCATGAGCGAGTTGGGGCTCGATGCCGATGCCAAGCACAAGAAATCGGCGCGTACCGTCGGTGACGTGCTCGGTAAGTTCCACCCCCACGGCGACTCGGCCTGCTACGAGGCCATGGTGCTGATGGCGCAGCCGTTCAGCTACCGCTACACCCTGGTCGACGGCCAGGGCAACTGGGGTGCGCCGGACGATCCGAAGTCGTTCGCCGCCATGCGTTACACCGAGGCGCGCTTGTCGCGCTACGCCGAAGTGCTGCTGAGCGAAGTCGGCCAGGGCACCGTCGACTGGGTGCCGAACTTTGACGGCACCCTGCAGGAGCCGGCCGTGCTGCCCGCGCGCCTGCCCAACATCCTGCTCAACGGCACCACCGGTATCGCCGTGGGCATGGCCACCGACGTACCGCCGCACAACCTGCGTGAAGTGGCCAGCGCCTGTGTGCGCCTGCTCGACGAGCCAAAGGCCACCATCGAGCAGCTGTGCGAGCACATCCAGGGGCCGGACTACCCGACAGAGGCCGAGATTGTCACGCCTCGGGCGGAAATCCTCAAAATGTACGAGAGCGGCCGTGGCTCGATCCGCATGCGTGCCGTGTACCGCGTCGAAGATGGCGATATCGTCGTCACCGCGCTGCCGCATCAGGTTTCCGGGGCCAAGGTGCTGGAGCAGATCGCCGCGCAGATGCAGGCCAAGAAGCTGCCGATGGTCGCCGACCTGCGTGACGAGTCGGACCACGAAAACCCGTGCCGCATCGTCATCATCCCGCGTTCCAACCGCGTGGATGCCGACGAACTGATGCAGCACCTGTTCGCCACCACCGACCTGGAAAGCAGCTACCGGGTGAACGTGAACATCATCGGCCTCGACGGTCGGCCGCAGTTGAAGAACCTGCGTGCCATCCTGGTGGAGTGGCTGGAGTTCCGTACCAACACGGTTCGCCGCCGCTTGCAGCACCGCCTGGACAAGGTCGAGAAGCGTCTGCACCTGTTGGACGGTTTGCTCACCGCGTTCCTCAACCTGGATGAAGTGATCCATATCATCCGTACCGAGGAGCACCCCAAGCAGGCGCTGATCGAACGCTTCGAGCTCACCGAGATTCAGGCTGACTACATCCTCGAGACCCGCCTGCGGCAGCTGGCACGCCTTGAAGAGATGAAGATCCGCGGCGAGCAGGACGAGTTGCTGAAGGAGCAAGCCAAGCTGCAGGCCTTGCTGGGTAGCGAGGCCAAACTGCGCAAGCTGGTGCGTAGCGAACTGATCAAGGATGCCGAAACCTACGGCGACGACCGCCGCTCGCCGATTGTCGAGCGCGCCGAAGCCAAGGCGCTGTCGGAAAACGAACTGATGCCGACCGAGCCGGTTACCGTGGTGCTGTCGGAGAAGGGCTGGGTGCGTTGTGCCAAAGGCCACGATATCGACGCTACAGGCCTTTCCTACAAGGCCGGCGACGGCTTCAAGGCCGCTGCGGCCGGGCGTTCCAACCAGTTTGCCGTGCTCATCGACTCCACCGGCCGCAGCTACTCGCTGGCCGCTCACAGCCTGCCATCGGCGCGTGGCCAGGGCGAGCCGTTGACGGGCCGCCTGACGCCGCCACCGGGTGCGACCTTCGAATGCGTGCTGCTGCCGGATGACGATGCACTGTATGTGGTGGCATCGGATGCCGGTTACGGCTTTGTGGTCAAGGGCGAAGACCTGCAGGCCAAGAACAAGGCCGGCAAGGGCCTGCTCAGCCTGCCCAACGGCGCCAAGGTCATGACCCCGCGCCCGGTGGCCGACCGCGAGCAGGACTGGCTGGCGGCAGTCACCACCGAGGGCCGGTTGTTGGTATTCAAGGTCAGTGACTTGCCACAGCTGGGTAAAGGCAAGGGCAACAAGATCATTGGCGTGCCAGGCGACCGGGTGGCCAGCCGTGAAGAATTTGTCACCGATCTGGCCGTGATCCCCGAAGGTGCAACCCTTGTATTGCAAGCCGGCAAGCGTACCCTATCTCTGAAAGCGGACGACCTGGAGCATTACAAGGGCGAGCGCGGACGGCGGGGCAGCAAGCTGCCGCGCGGCTTCCAGCGCGTCGATGGGTTGCAGGTGGAAGTACCGGCTTAACCGGTAGAAATGTCTGGAACGGCAATTTCAGCGCCGTTCCGGGCAGAAATGCTGGAGTCGGACGATTATTTCGCGGATGATATGGCCCTTGCGGTGCCGACGTAGTCGTGTGCCCGTTTGAATCTCTATGTATCACTGCGGTCTGCCTGTAGGCGACCGCCTGGATGGGATGATGAAATTTCTGCGCCTTCCATTTGCGCTGTTGATGACTGGCCTGCTGGGCCTTGGCGGGTGCACCATGCATCAGCCGGTTGCCCTGTACCAGCTCGACAGTGGTGATCCTGGCCAGCCTTCGCAAAGTGCAGGCATGGCCGTGGTACTCGGCCCGGTATCGGTGGCCGATTACCTGCAGCGCGAGACGTTCCTGCAACGTCAGGCCGATGGCAGCCTGAGCGCGGCGACCGACGGTCGCTGGGCGGGCAGCCTTTCGTCGGATATCGACCAGCTGCTGGTGCGTCAGCTTGCCTGGCGCCTGGACAGCCAGCGCGTGGTGCTGGCCCCGGCAACCGCTGGTTTCAGCCCGGATGTACAAGTGCTGTTGTCGATCACCCGCCTGGACTCGGGCAAAAACCAGCCGGCAATCCTTGATGCTCAGTGGCGCCTGTTGGACCGCCGTGGCCATGTGCGTGACAACCGCATCGTTCACCTTGAGCAGCCGCACGAGGGGAGCGAGTCGTCGCAGGTGCAGGCCCAGGGCCAACTGCTGCAGAAGCTGGCTGAACAGCTGAGCACGGCGGTGAAGCCACTGGCCAACCAGCCGGCAATTGCCGAAGAGTCGCCTAAAAAGCCCGCAGCGCCGGTGCAAGTGAAGAAGGCGCCGGAGAAGTCCAAGATCCCGATGGCTTCGCCGATTCGTACCGATATGGAAGTGTATCGGTTCTGATCAAGCCGCCAGCCACAAAAAAGCCCGCATGTTTGCGGGCTTTTTCATGTCTGCAAGGTTGACGCGGACTTTGTGGGAGACGCTATCAGGCCCTGCGCTCGTGCATCCGCGCCAACTGCCGCTCCAGCATCGACGGATAAGGCTCCATCAAACGCTCCACGCAGCAGGCACCCTCAGGGCTGGCAATCGGGCGAATACGCGCACGCTGGCGAATCAGCGCGTCATCGCTGATCTGCCGCTCTACCAGCAACAGGTTGCGGCTGTGTTGCGACAGTGCCAGGGCATCCTGGGCCTTTTCGGCCATCAGCAGGTCCACCATCTCCAACCCTTGCAGGTCGTTGCCCAAGGCCAGGCCCAGCTGTAGCTGCAGGGTGATGCCGCTGTCGGCCACTTCAATCTGCAGGGCGTGGCCCAGGGCGCGCAACAGCTCGCCGCAGCAGATGGCATTGGTCAGGTAGTCTTCGCCGCACTCGCGGCTGTGGAACAGCACCAGGGTGCTGCCATCGTTCAGCGTGTGGGTTTCACCGTCGTAGAGCGAAGCCGCGTGCTCCAGGCAATCGCGGTAGCGTTCGGTCAGCTCGGTGAGGCGTGTGCGTGGCAAACGGCGCAACTGCTCCTGCGAGCCCAGTTGCACGGCAAGGACGGCGCTGTACTGCGGTTCGTCAGACCCGACCACGGCAGCGGCCTTGGGTGCACTGTCGTCGTCCAGCAGGCCGGCGAAGGCGTCGTCGTCCTCGTCTTCTACCGCGGCAACCCTGGCGCGTGGTGCGGCCTTGGGGGCCGGTGAAGGCTCGTGCAGGTCGTCGTATTGCGCGTCGTCCTCTTCCTCCAGCTCGGGCTCTGGCGGCGGCGGCGGGGCCAGGCGCGCATGCAGCTGGCGGGCGATATCGCCGATCTCGTCCTGGCGGTTGGTGGCCGGGGTGTAGGGTTGCGGGTCGCGCAGCCATACCCGTAACTGCAGCAGCGGCAGGGTAATGAAACGGCCCTGGCGCAGGCTCAGGGTCAACGCGAGTACCAGCAGGATGGCGGCCAGGATACCCATGCTCTGCAGGCTGATCAGCATCGGCTGCTGGAACTGGCTCATGTCCAGGCTTATGCGCAGTTGCCCGGCAGTGACGTCCTGGAAGGTGATCTTGGTCTGGTACAAGCCCTCGGCCTCACCCAGCAGGCTGTTGCGCGGGCGCTGGCCGGCTTCGGCGAGGATGCGGTTGTCCACACTGTAGATTGCCGCATGGGCCACCAGCGGGTTTTTCACCAGGTTACCCAGCAGCACGTTGAGGCTGAGGATGTCGTTTGACACCAGCAGCTCGGTTGCCGACGTGGCCGTCTGGGTGGTCAGGCTCTGGCCCAAGGCGTCGGCCTGCTGATGCATGGCCTGCTTGAACTGCAGGCCCATGACGCAGGCATAGATCACCAGCGCCAGCGCCACCAGGAAGATGTTGGTGCAGGCGATGCGCAGTGCCAGCGGCACGCGACGTTGACTCAGGGCACGATAGATCATCAGGAAGAAGTTGTCTGGTTTGACGGGCGTGGGCCGGTTCACTGAGCTCGGCTCTTAATGGCATGAAAGTGGGGGGAGTATAGCGACCCGGGTTTTGTCGGCAAAGTATCGTTGGCGCCCGATGGTCACGGAAAATCGGTAGAATGCGCATTTTTCATCGAAGTCGGAGCCAGGTTGTGCGCGAAATCGTCCTGATCAACATCACCGGTGAGGACCGTCCCGGTCTCACTGCGGCTATCACCGGCGTCCTGCTGCAGGGCGGTGTGAGCATCCTCGACATCGGCCTGGCGGTCATGCACGGCACCTTGTCGTTCGGCATTCTGGTCGATATCCCGGACAACGAAGTGGCTACCGCGCTGCTGCAAAGCGTGCAGGCCAAGGCTCACGAGCTGAACTTGCAGGCCCGCTACACGCCGATTTCCGAGGCGGACTACCAGCACTGGGCCGACGGCCAGGGTGAAGCGCGCCACATCGTGACCCTGCTCAGCCGCAAGATCACCCCCGAGCAATTGCAGCGTGTGAGTGCGGTGATCAGCCAATACGGCCTGACCATCGAGCGCATCGAACGCCTGTCGGCCCGGGTAGCGCTGGACGCCGAAACCAAAAAGGGCAAGGCGGCCATCGAGATTTCCGTGCGCGGCGTGCCGAGCGACGCCCAGGCCCTGCGGGCTGACTTCTTCGCCCTGGCTGAAGCGCTGAGCGTCGACATCGCCTTCCAGAAGGACGACCTGTTCCGTCGCAACCGCCGTCTGGCGGTGTTCGACATGGACTCCACACTGATCGAGGCCGAAGTCATCGATGAATTGGCTAAGGCGGCCGGCGTGGGTGAGCAGGTGGCGGCCATCACCGAGCGTGCCATGCGCGGCGAGCTGGACTTCCGCGCCAGCTTCAAGGAGCGCATGGCGCTGCTCAAGGGCCTGGATGTGGGCGTGCTGGACGAAATCGGGGCTTCGCTGCGCCTGACCGAGGGCGCCGAAAACCTGTTCGCCGAACTCAAGCGCCTGGGTTACAAGACGGCGATCCTGTCGGGCGGCTTTACCTACTTTGCCCGCCAGGTGCAGGCGCGTCTGGGTATCGACTACGTATTTGCGAACGAGCTGGAAGTGGTCGACGGCAAGGTGACCGGCGTGGCGGTCGAGCCGATCGTCGATGCCCAGCGCAAGGCCGAGCTGTTGCAGAAGCTGGCCAGTGAAGAAGGTTTGCAGCTGGAGCAGACCATTGCCGTGGGTGACGGTGCCAACGACCTGCCGATGCTGTCGCTGGCCGGGTTGGGCGTGGCGTTCCGCGCCAAGCCGCTGGTGCGCCAGTCGGCCAAGCAGGCCATTTCCACCCTGGGGCTGGATGGTGTGCTGTACCTGCTGGGCCTGCGCGACCGCGAAGCCCGCGGTTGACCTGGGTGTCTGGGGCTGCAAAGCCCCCAAAAAAAGGCCCTGCTCATGCAGGGCCTTTTTCATGCGGCTGAATCAAGCCTGTGCAGGCTCTGCCAACAGCTGCCCCATGCGCACTGCGGAACCAGCGCCCAGATTTTCAGCCCATTTCACCTGCTCTGGCCCGAACAGCACGATGGCGGTCGAGCCCAGCTTGAAGCGGCCCAGCTCGGCACCTTTCTCCAGGTGGATCGGCGCACGACTGGCTTCGTCGTAACGGAAAGTCTTCAGCTCACGCTTGGGCGGCGTCACCAGCCCGGCCCACACGGTCTCGATCGAGGCCACGATCATTGCACCCACCAACACCACGGCCATCGGCCCGCGTTCGGTGTCGAACAGGCAGACCACGCGCTCGTTGCGGGCGAACAGCTCGGGAACGTTCTCTGCGGTGGTCTGGTTGACCGAGAACAGGCGGCCCGGCACGTAGACCATTTCGCGCAGGGTACCGGCCAGCGGCATGTGCACGCGGTGGTAATCCTTGGGCGACAGGTAGATGGTGGCGAACTCGCCGCCCATGAACGGCGCGGCCATGGCCGGATCGCCGCCCAGCAGCTCTTGCGCGCTGAAACCGTGGCCCTTGGCCTGGAAGATGCGACCGTGCTCGATCGGGCCGAGCTGGCTGACGGCGCCGTCGGCGGGGCACAGGATTGCGCCCGGGGTTTCGTCCAGTGGGCGGGCACCTGGCTTCAGGGCGCGGGTGAAGAATGCATTGAAGTGCTCGTAGGCGCTCAAGTCCTCGACCAGGGCCTCGGACATGTTCACCTGGTAGCGCTTGGCGAACCAGGCGGTAAAGGCGTTTTTGAACCAGCGCGCGCGGCACTCGGCAACGCAGCCGGCCAACCGCGACAGCAGGTGGTGCGGCAGCAGGTACTGGCTGATGATGAACAGACGGGATTTCATGCAGGTTCCTTAAACTTCTACAGGCGTGTCCGGGTGGTTGCCCCATTCGCTCCACGAGCCGGCATAGGCCTTGACGCGTGGGTAGCCGAGGGCCTTGGCCACCAGATAAGTGAAACCGGAGCGGCGATGGGTCTGGCAGTGGGTGATCACTTCCTTGTCAGGGGTGATGCCCAGTTGCTCGAGGACTGCTTTGATGTCCTTGCGAATGCGCAGGTGGTCGTTCAGATCCATGCCTGCGGTCCACTCGAAGTTGATCGCGCCGGGGATATGGCCACCCTTGGCTGCCAGCACTTTCTCGCCGTTGAATTCCTGCGGGCCGCGCGCGTCCCAGATGACCAGGTCATCGGCGCCCAGGCGGCTTTGCAGGTACTCGCGGGTGGCGGTGGGCGCGTTGTCGATACGCAGATGCACCGGATGGTTGCCGCTGGCGGGCACTTCGGTGGTCAGCTTGTCTGCTGGCCAGGCCTGGATGCCGCCATTGAGATAGTGGTAATGCTTATGGCCGATCACGTCGAGCAGCCAGATGAAACGCCCGGCCCAGCCGCCGCCTTCATCGTCATACACCACATACACGGCGTCGTTGCGGTGGCCGAGTTCGCTGAACAGTTTTTCCAGGTCACCCAGCGTAGGCAGCAGGCCGGGTGCAGGAGGCTGGCCAAGCTGGGTACGCTTGCCTTCGACAAAGCGTGCACCGGGGATATGCCCGCTGACATAGCGGTTGGCGCTGCTCAGATCGACCAGGATCAGCTGGGGCGAATCCAGGCGTGGCAGCAGGTCCGCGGCTTCGATCACCAGGGGCAGGCCGGAAAAGTCAGTCATCCACGGTCTCCAGTGTGGAAAGAGGGGCGATTGTAGCGCAAGGCTCAGCCCTTGCGGTTGGCAAACACCGACAGCGCCCGCTCGGTACATTGCGCGGTCTTGCCGAAGGCCTGCACGCTGATGTCGGCCAAAGGCCGGCAGCCTTGGTCGGCCACCATCAGCATCAGCACCTGGTCGTTCACCGCCAGCGAGCGTAGCAGCACATGCTCGCTGCGGAACAGCGCCCGCAGCGGGGCGGGTAACAGTGCCGAGAACTGGGTGTGGTTTTCCGGGGTGATGCGCAATTGCCCTGCCTGGGCCAACAGCTTTTGCAGCAGTTTGTTCTGCGACACTTGGAGGGTCAGGGCGCCAGCCTCCTTGGGCAGGCCAGCAAGTTGCTGCACGCGCAGGTAGTCGCTGGCTTTGTCCAGGCTCAGTAGCAGGATGCGTTGCATGCCGCAGGCCTGCAGGGCTTCGAGGGCCTGGGTGGCCAGGTGCACGGTGTTGGTGAACGGGCTAGGCTGGGCCAGCAGGTGCTGGCACAGCTTGCGCCAGCGCGCCAGGTCGTCGCTGCTGGGGGGTGGGGGGGCGAGCATGTCCGGGTGCGGGCGGCGCTGGTGCCAGGGCCAGATCAACGCCTCCGCCGGGTGGAACAACGCGTGCCGGGCGTGGCGGCGGGCACTGGCGGCGGCCTGTTGGTGCACTTGCTGCTGCACATCTTCCAGCGAGGTTTGCAGGTACAGCGCGGTCAGCAACTGCCAGCGCAGCAGGTGCGGGTTGTCCCAGCCAACTTGTGCGGCCAGGGCCAGGTTGTTGGCCAGCAGCACGGTGTTGGCCGGTTGGTTGAACCAGCGGCGCAGGCCAGGCTCGGCGTCCAGGCGGTGTTGTTGGCTGAGCAGGTCTTCGTCGCGGGCGATACTCAGCACCTGAGCCAGCTGCTCGCGCTCTTCCAGCAACAGGCGGTAGCCCTGAGTCACCCACTGCGGCAGGCGCCAGTACTCCGCCATGGTCTGGCACAGCGCCATGATCCGCACGCCAAACAGCTCTTCCTCGACATGGGCGGCGTCTTCGCCCTTGTGGATAACCCGTAGCTCCCAGGTGTCTAGCAGTTTGGGGTAGGCCAACGCCAGTGGCCAGAGGGGTGACAGAAACAGCAGGCTGCCCCAGTGAATCTCCTGCCACAGCCGTGCCAGGCGGCTGGCGAACAGGCCGCTGGCCTGTTGCGAGGCGTGCTGGCTGATCAGCTGGAACTGGCTGAATACGGGCGGGATTTCTTCCGCAGGCACCGAGGGCAGGCGCTTGAGCAGTTGTTCGATGCGCGCCAGGCCCAGGCGATTAAGGGCCACTTCCAGGCTTTCGGCGGGTTCGGCCTGGCTGGCATTGGTGGGGTGATTGGCTTCGCGCATCACCGACAGCACCAGTGCCGGGCTATCCTGCATCAGTTCGGCGATATCACGCAGCGAGCGGCGGCTATCGTTGATGGCGGCCATGACCCGGTCGTAGCTGTGCTTCGGCACGGGGATGCGAACACTCTCTAGCAGCTTTACCCAGGCCTCTAGCGTACGTGGGGCCTGAGCGGGCACCTTGGTTTCAATTGGCATTTTGACATCAGTCCGAACTGGCTTTTCGCATTGAGTGGCTATAGTCTGGCGCAGTTCTGCCGATAAGTAGAAGAAGAGTTTTAAAGCTCCCGTCTCTTCCCCTGACCACGACAGCAAGTGCTTTGAACCTATGGCTAAAATTATCGGCATCATCGTCGTATTCGCGAGCGTGCTCGGCGGGTACGTGCTCTCCCACGGCAAGATCGCGGCGCTGATCCAGCCGTTCGAAGTACTGATCATCGGCGGTGCGGCCTTTGGTGCATTCCTGCAGGCTAACCCTGGCCACATGACCATGCACGTCATCAAGAAGTCGATGAAGATGTTCGGCTCGCGCTTCACCCACGCCTACTACCTGGAGGTGCTGGGCCTGGTGTACGAGATCCTCAACAAGAGCCGTCGCGAAGGCATGATGGCCATCGAGGCCGACATTGAGGACGCAGCAGCCAGCCCGATCTTCGCCAAGTACCCGACGGTGCTGGCCGATGAGCGCATGACAGCGTTTGTCTGTGATTACCTGCGCATCATGTCCACCGGCAACATGGCTCCGCACGAGCTTGAAGGCCTGTTCGACATGGAACTGCTGAGCATGAAGGAAGAGCTGGAGCACCCCTCCCATGCGGTGACCGGCATCGCAGACGGCATGCCCGGTTTCGGTATCGTTGCGGCGGTACTGGGTATCGTGGTGACCATGGCCTCGCTGGGCGAGGGTGACCAGGCAGCCATCGGCATGCACGTAGGTGCGGCACTGGTCGGTACCTTCTTCGGTATTCTGGCGGCGTACGGCTTCTTTGGCCCGTTGGCCAAGTGCCTGGAGCACGATGCCAAGGAAGAGCTGAACCTTTACGAGTCGATCAAGGCTTCCCTGGTTGCGTCGGCCTCGGGCATGCCACCTTCGCTGGCGGTCGAGTTCGGGCGCAAGGTGCTTTACCCCAAGCACCGCCCAAGCTTCTCCGAGCTGGAACAAGCGGTTCGCGGTCGCTGAGTCATGGAGAACAATCAGCCCATCATCGTCAAGCGCGTCAAGCGCTTTGGCGGCGGCCACCACGGTGGCGCCTGGAAAATCGCCTTTGCCGACTTTGCTACGGCAATGATGGCGTTCTTCCTTGTGCTGTGGTTGATGTCCACGGCCACGCCGGAGCAGAAGATCGCCATCGCCGGCTACTTCAAGGACCCGATCGGCTTTTCGGAAAGCGGCACGCCTTATGTCATCGACCTGGGTGGTTCGCCTGAGCTGGCACCGGAAAAAACCATCAACCCGGAAGCCAAATCCGAGCCGGTGCCCGAGACCACGACCCAGCTGAACAAAGACCAGGTCGAGACCATGGCCGAGCAGGTCGAGCGTGAGCGTCTGGAGTTGCTGCTGCAAGAGCTGCAGAACAAGGTGGAAGAGAACCCGCAACTGCAGAAGTTCAAGGACCAGATCCTGTTCGAGATCACCCAGGATGGCCTGCGCATCCAGATCATGGATGCCGAGAACCGGCCGATGTTCGACATCGGCAGCGCGCGTCTGCAGCCGTACTTCGAAGATATCCTGCTGGCCATGGCCGACACCATCAAGGCGGTGCCGAACAAGATCAGCATCAGTGGTCACACCGATGCCAAGCCGTATGCCGGCACTGGCGAGTTCGGCAACTGGGAGCTGTCGGCCAACCGCGCCAACGCCGCACGCCGTGCGCTGGTGGCCGGTGGTTACCCGGACGGGCAGGTGGCGCGGGTGGTGGGCTACGCTTCGTCGTCGCTGTTCGACCGCAAGGACCCGTTCAACCCGGTCAACCGCCGCATCGACATCATCGTGCTGACCAAGAAGGCACAGCGCAATATCGAGGGTGAGCAGGGTGCGCCGGAAGCGCCGGCCCCCGATCCTGCTGCACCACCCGCCAGTGGTGCTGCGCCAGGGGCTGCGGCGCCGGCTGCACCGGGGGATACCGAACAAGCGCCGATGCAGCCGCGTGAGCTGCGCCAGAAGCTGAACATCTTTGAAGATGGCACGCTGAAGATGGATGACGCCAAGGAGCAGTAATCCCTAAAGGATTGCGTTGTAGCTGAAGCCAGCGCGTAACTTGTGGGAGCGGGCGCGCCCGCTCCCACAGGATTCGCGTAGCCCTTGAGCCTGGGGCAGAGCCTGTGGGAGCGGACAGGTCAGTAGCTGTCTTCCGTCAGGCTGGCGATGATCGAGCGGTAGCTGTTCATGCGCTGCGGCTTGATGCGCCCTTCGTCCAGCGCCTTGAGCAGCGCACAGCCCGGTTCGCGGTCATGCTTGCAGTCGCGGAAGCGGCAGGTGCCGAACAGGTCGCGGAACTCGATGAAGCCATCTTCCACATCGTCGCGGCTGACATGGCCAAGGCCGAACTCGCGGATGCCCGGCGAGTCGATCAGGTCGCCGCCGTTGGGGAAGTGGTACAGCCGCGCCGTGGTAGTGGTGTGGGTGCCCTGGCCAGACCATTCCGACAGGTCGCCGACTCGGGTGCCGGCGTCTGGGAGCAGGCTGTTGACCAGCGACGACTTGCCCACGCCCGACTGGCCGACGAATACGCTGATGTGGCCGTCGAGCTGCTGTTGCAGGCGCTGCATGCCGTCACCGTGGTGGGCCGACACTTCCAGTAGCGGGTAGCCCAGTTCGCGGTAAACCTCCAGCAACGCATGCAGGCCAGGGCCGTTCTCGTCGTTGATCAGGTCGGCCTTGTTCAGCAGTAGCAGCGGGCGCAGCCCCGCGTGCTCGGCAGCGACCAGGTAGCGGTCGATCAGGTTCGGGTGCGGCTCCGGGGCCGGGGCGAACACGATCACGATCAGGTCGACGTTGGCTGCCACAGGCTTCAGCTGCCCGTGATTGTTCGGCCGGCACAGCTCGGTACTGCGCGGCATCTGCGCCACGATCACGCCAATGCCCTGGTTGCCCGCACGCCATACCACGCGGTCGCCGGTGACCAGTGCTGGCAGGTTGGCGCGCAGGTGACAGCGGAACACCTGGCCTGCGGATTCGCCGTCCTGGGCTTCCACCTCTACCTGCACACCGAAGTGCGCGATCACCAGGCCCAGTTGCTCAGGCCCCAAATCGCCGCCTTCCAGTTCTTGCAGCACGTGCTGCTCGCGTTTGGCGGCGCGAGCGGCGCGCTCGCCCTGGATTTTTTCGATCCGCCAGTTCTGGCGGCGATTGAGCTGGCGTTTGGCCATGAAGGTACCGTGAGAGAGGCCCGGTGAGGGGCATTGAAAACGGCAGGCAGTTTAGCACGCCAGGCGTTGGACTTTTCCGCTTACCTTTGTGTAGTGAATGGGCGCGCCCTGGCCACTAGGCTACTATGACGGCCTATACGAGGAGCCCCTGCATGCAAAACCCACAGAACCTGATCTGGATCGACCTGGAAATGACTGGCCTGGATCCGGACAGCGACGTCATCATCGAGATGGCCACCATCGTCACCGACAGTGAGCTGAACACCCTGGCCGAAGGGCCGGTGATCGCTATCCATCACAGTGACGAAGTGCTGGCGCGTATGGACGAATGGAACACCCGCACCCACGGTGCTTCGGGCCTGACCCAGCGCGTGCGCGAGAGCAAGGTCAGTATGGCTGAAGCCGAGGCGCAGACCATCGCCTTCCTCGAACAGTGGGTGCCAAAGGGCAAGTCGCCCATCTGCGGCAATAGCATCTGCCAGGACCGCCGCTTCCTGTATCGCCACATGCGCAACCTGGAAAACTACTTCCACTACCGCAACCTGGATGTCTCCACCCTGAAGGAGCTGGCCGCGCGCTGGGCGCCGAATGTGCGTGACAGCTTCAAGAAGGGCAATACCCATCTGGCGCTCGACGACATTCGCGAATCGATCGCCGAGCTGCGCCACTACCGCGAGCACTTCATCAAGGTGTGAGCTGAAACGGCGCAGATATTGTATCTGCGACCCCTTTTGGTGCTTCAAGCAACTGGTTAGACTGCGCGCCTTTCTCGCACGGACCCGCACCATGTTGTTGATGCTCTACCTCATCGCCATCACTGCCGAAGCCATGACTGGCGCGCTGTCTGCCGGGCGCCGCGGCATGGACTGGTTCGGCGTGGTGCTGATCGCCTGCGTCACCGCCCTGGGTGGCGGCTCGGTGCGCGACGTGCTGCTCGGGCATTACCCGCTGACCTGGGTGAAACACCCGGAATACCTGGTGCTGACCAGCTTCGCGGCGCTGCTGACCATCTTCATTGCGCCGATGATGCGCCGCCTGCGCTCGCTGTTTCTGGTGCTCGATGCCCTGGGGCTGGTGGCCTTTACCTTGATTGGCTGCATGACCGCGCTGGAGATGGGGCAGGGCATGCTGGTGGCGTCGATCAGCGGGGTGATCACCGGAGTATTTGGCGGGATCTTGCGGGATATCTTCTGTAACGACATTCCGCTGGTGTTCCGGCGCGAGCTCTATGCCAGCGTGTCGTTCGCGGCTGCGTGGTTCTACCTGGGGTGTGTGTATTTCAAGGTGCCGGCAGAGCAGGCGATGCTGCTGACCTTGTTTGGCGGGTTCCTGCTGCGGTTGCTGGCAATCCGTTTTCACTGGGAAATGCCCAAGTTCCACTACAACGACCAGCAATAAGGGAATTGTCGGCGCGGCGCGGACCCTGTGAGAGCGCGCTGGCTGCTATTGAGCGTTGTGTTGGGCCAGCGCCCACTCCACATGTTCGCGCACCAGCTCCGATGCATCCTCTCGCCGGGCCTTCAGCGCCTCGATCACAGGAATTGTGGACGGCGCATTGCCCAGCCCCACCGCCAGGTTGCGCAAGAATCGCTCATACCCCGCCCGCCGCAACGGCCCACCCTCGGTCTTGCGCAGGAACGTCCGCTCATCCCACAGGAACATGTCCGCCAGTTCGGCATTTTCCAGCCCATGCCGTGGCTGGAAGTCCTGCTCCTGGCTGTGCTTGGCAAAGCGGTTCCACGGGCAGACGATCTGGCAGTCGTCGCAACCGAACACCCGGTTGCCCATCTTCGCGCGCAGCTCGACAGGGATCGCGCCCCTCAGTTCGATGGTCAGGTATGAAATGCAGCGCCGCGCATCCAGTACATAGGGCCCGACGAAGGCCTGGGTCGGGCAGATGTCCAGGCAGGCCTGGCAGCGGCCGCAGTGTTCGCTGGTGGTGGCTTCGTCCACCGGTATTGGCAGGTCGACAAACAGCTCTGCGAGGAAGAAGTAGCTGCCCGCCTTGCGGTTGAGCAGCAGGGTATTCTTGCCGATCCAGCCCAGGCCGGCCTGTTCGGCCAGGGCCTTTTCCAGCACCGGGGCGCTGTCGACGAAGGCGCGGTAACCGAACGGGCCGATAGCCTCCTGGATGCGGTCGGCCAGGAACTGCACGCGCTTGCGCACCAGTTTGTGATAGTCCCGGCCCAGCGCGTAGCGCGAGATGTAGGCTTTTTCAGGCTGTGCCAGGCGCTGTGCCATCTGCGTGTCGCCGGACAGGTAGTCCATGCGCAGCGACACCACGCGCACGGTACCGGGGATCAGCTGATCGGGGTGCGAGCGCTTGCTGCCATGCGCGCCCAGGTAGTCCATTTCACCCTGGTAGCCGGCATCCAGCCAGCGTTGCAGGTGATGTTCGTGTTCGCCAAGGTCGACCCCGGCGATGCCAACGTGGGCAAAACCGAGTTCTTGGCCCCAAATCTTGATCGATTGGGCCAGTTGGGCGAGGTCAGGCGTACAGACGGACATGGATGGGCAGGCAATACGGGTTCAGGTGCGTATAATTCTGCCAGACATTGGAGCCTTTGACCCCATGCCGCAGACCAAACACCCCAGCCATGCCCCTCAACTGCTCAGCAGCGTGACCGTCGCGCACCTGCCGGCCCGGCATGCGCATGCCCATAAAGGCGACTTTGGCCATGCGCTGGTGGTCGGCGGTGACCTTGGCACCGGCGGCGCCGTGCTGCTCAGCGCCGAAGCCGCGCTGCGTTGCGGTGCCGGGCTGGTCAGCGTGGCAACCCGGCCCGAACATGTCCCGGCCAGCCTGGCGCGCTTGCCCGAGATAATGTGCCTGGGCGTCAGTTCGGCCAATCAGTTGATGGGTGTGCTGGAGCGAGCCTCGGTGCTGGTGGTCGGCCCGGGGTTGGGGCAGGCGGCATGGGGCCGCAGCTTGCTGTCGGCGGTGGCCAATGCCGAGCGGCCGCAAGTGTGGGACGCCGATGCCCTGAATTTGCTGGCGCGTACCCCGCTGGCCCTGCCCAGTGGCAGCATCCTCACCCCGCACCCGGGCGAGGCAGCGCGGTTGCTGGGCATTTCCACCGAGGCGGTGCAGGCCGACCGCCCGGGTGCTGCGCGCAAGCTGGCGCGCCGGTATAACAGCGTGTGCGTGCTTAAAGGGGCCGGTACCCTGGTGGCCGACCCTGCCGGGCAGTTGATGCTGTGCGAGCGTGGCCACCCGGCCATGGCCGGTGCTGGCTTTGGCGATGTGCTGACCGGTGTGCTGGCGGCGTTGCTGGCCCAGGGGCTGGATGCCTGGCAGGCTGCCGGGCTGGGGGTGTGGCTGCACGCCTGTGCGGGCGAGCGGCTGGGTGTAAAAGGTAGAGGCCTGGCGGCCAGTGATCTGGCGCCGGTCATTCGAGCGTTGTTGGAGGAGCATTCTGCGTGTCTGGCATAACCCTGTTTCTGGCCGATGAAGCGGCTACGGTCGACTTCGGTGCAAAAATGGCCGAGGTGACCGGTGGTCGCGGCGTGATCTTCCTGGAAGGCGACCTGGGGGCTGGCAAGACTACGCTTTCCCGTGGGCTGATCCGCGGCCTGGGCCATACGGGTGCAGTGAAAAGCCCGACCTTCACCGTGGTCGAACCCTACGAGATCGGTGAGGTCCGAGCATTCCACTTCGACCTGTATCGCCTGGTCGATCCGGAGGAGCTGGAGTTCATGGGGATTCGTGACTATTTCGAGGGCGACCCGCTGTGCCTGTTCGAGTGGCCACAAAAGGGTGCGGGCGTTTTGCCAAAGCCTGACCTGACCATTACCATAAGCCCCCAAGCGGGCGGACGCTCGCTGATCCTTTCGCCGCAGGGGGCTCGCGGCGAGGCCTGGTGCGTGGCACTGGCCAAACACTATAAACAGTAAGTGGGGTAGGTATGCGCATACGCGCACTGGTCGCCATCGTTGGTCTGCTGCTGACAACGGTGACCGTTGACGCTCTGGCCGTCACTCAAGTCAAGAGCGTGCGCCTGTGGCGCGCGCCAGACAACACGCGGCTGGTCTTCGACCTGTCTGGCCCCGTGCAGCACAGCGTCTTCACCCTGAGCGCGCCGGACCGCCTGGTTATCGACATCAATGGTGCGACCCTGGCCGCGCCGTTGAACGTGGCCACCTCCAACACGCCGATCAGCAGCGTGCGTTCGGCCCAGCGTACCCCGACCGACCTGCGCGTGGTGGTCGACCTGAAAAAGTCGGTCACCCCGAAAAGCTTCACCCTGGCGCCGAATGCCCAGTACGGCAACCGCCTGGTGGTCGACCTGTACGACCAGGAAGCCGACGCCATTGCGGCCAGCGCGCCGCCACCGGCCCCGGCGCCGGTGCAGACGCCTGCGACCACGCCGGCGGTGCCGGTAAGCCCGGCCCAGCCCGCCATCAAGCTGCCACCGGTACCGAGCGGCAAGCGTGACATCGTGGTGGCCATCGACGCCGGCCACGGCGGCGAAGACCCGGGGGCCTCCGGCTCGCGCGGCCAGCACGAAAAAGACATCGTGCTGCAGATCGCCAAAGAGCTGCAGCGCCAGATCAACAGCGAAAAAGGCTTCCGTGCCGAGCTCACCCGTACTGGCGACTACTTCATTCCTCTGCGCAAACGCACGGAAATCGCCCGCAAGAAGGGCGCCGACCTGTTCATCTCGATCCATGCCGACGCCGCGCCGTCACGCGCCGCCTTTGGTGCCTCTGTGTTCGCCCTGTCTGACCGTGGCGCTACCTCTGAGACCGCGCGCTGGCTGGCCGACACGGAAAACCGTTCCGACCTGATCGGTGGTGCCGGCAACGTCAGCCTGGATGACAAGGACCGCATGCTCGCGGGCGTGCTGCTGGACCTGTCGATGACCGCCACCCTCAGTTCCAGCCTCAACGTGGGGCAGAAGGTGCTGGGTAACATGGGTCGCGTCACCTCGCTGCACAAACAGCGCGTGGAACAGGCCGGCTTCATGGTGCTGAAATCGCCGGACATTCCATCGATTCTCGTTGAAACCGGGTTTATCTCGAACAACAATGAAGCCGCCAAGCTGGCCACCGCCAGCCACCAGCAGGCGTTGGCCCGTTCGATCCACACCGGTGTGCGCCAGTACTTCCAGCAAAACCCGCCGCCTGGCACTTATATCGCCTGGCTGCGTGACACCGGCAAGATTGCCGCTGGCCCGCGTGAGCACACGGTACGCCCTGGTGAAACCCTGGCGATGCTCGCCGTGCGTTACCAGGTCAGCGTGGCCAGCCTGCGCAGCACCAACAGCCTCAAGACCGATGAGCTGAAGGTTGGCCAGCGTCTCGACATCCCCGCCACCACATTGGCCTCGCAATGAGTGGCGGTTCGCGCATCCAGCTGCTCAGCCCGCGGCTGGCCAACCAGATTGCCGCTGGCGAGGTTGTCGAGCGGCCAGCCTCGGTCGCCAAGGAACTGCTGGAAAACAGCCTGGACTCCGGTGCCCGACGCATTGACGTGGAAGTGGAGCAGGGCGGCGTCAAGCTGCTGAAGGTGCGCGACGATGGCAGCGGCATTTCTGCCGACGACCTGCCGCTGGCCCTGGCCCGTCATGCCACCAGCAAGATTCGCGAGCTGGAAGACCTGGAAGGGGTGTTGAGCCTGGGCTTCCGTGGCGAGGCCCTGGCTTCGATCAGCTCCGTGGCGCGGCTGACCCTGACGTCGCGTACCGCCAGCGCTACCGAGGCCTGGCAGGTGGAAACCGAAGGCCGGGACATGCTCCCGCGCGTACAGCCGGCGGCGCACCCGGTGGGTACTTCGGTGGAAGTGCGCGACCTGTTCTTCAATACCCCGGCGCGGCGCAAGTTCCTCAAGGCCGAGAAAACCGAATTCGATCACTTGCAGGAAGTGATCCGCCGGCTGGCGCTGGCACGTTTCGATGTCGGCTTCCACCTGCGGCATAACGGCAAGAGCATCCTCAGCCTGCACGAGGCCCACGACGAAACAGCGCGTGCCCGGCGGGTAGGTGCCATCTGCGGCCCGGGCTTCATGGAGCAGGCGCTGCCGATCGACGTCGAGCGCAACGGCCTGCGCCTGTGGGGCTGGGTCGGCCTGCCGACCTTCTCGCGCAGCCAGGCAGACTTGCAATACTTCTTCGTCAATGGCCGCGCAGTGCGCGACAAGCTGGTCGCCCACGCCGTGCGCCAGGCCTACCGCGACGTGCTGTTCAATGGCCGGCACCCGACCTTCGTGCTGTTCCTGGAGCTGGAGCCCAACGGCGTGGACGTCAACGTGCACCCGACCAAGCACGAAGTGCGCTTCCGCGAAGGGCGGTCGGTGCACGATTTCCTGTACGGCACCCTGCACCGTGCCCTGGCCGATGTGCGCCCGGAAGACCAGCTGGCCGCGCCTGCCGCCGTGCCAGAGGCCATTCGCCCGACTGGCCAGCAGGCCGGTGAGTTCGGCCCGCAGGGCGAAATGCGCCTGGCTTCGCCGGTGCTTGAACAGCCGCGTGCCCCGCAGCAGTCGTTCTCCAATGGCGGCAGTGGTGCGGGCTACCAGTATCAGTACACCCCACGCCCGTCACAGCCGGTGCCGGCTGCCGAAGCGCAGGCGGTGTACCGCGAGTTTTACAAACCGTTGGAAAACGGTGCGGCGCCGGCGACGGCCCTTCCCGAGAGCCAGGGTGACATTCCCCCGCTGGGCTATGCGCTGGCGCAGCTCAAGGGCCTCTACATCCTCGCCGAGAACGCCGTTGGCCTGGTGCTGGTGGACATGCACGCCGCCCACGAGCGCATCATGTACGAGCGCCTGAAGGTGGCCATGGCCAGCGAAGGCCTGAGCGGCCAGCCGCTGCTGGTGCCTGAAACCCTGGCCCTGAGCCAGCGCGAAGCGGACTGCGCCGAAGAACACGCGCAGTGGTTCCAGCGCCTGGGCTTCGAGCTTCAGCGCCTGGGCCCGGAGACCCTGGCGATCCGCCAGATCCCGGCCTTGCTCAAGCAGGCGGAGGCCAACCGGCTGGTGCAGGATGTGCTCGCCGACCTGATGGAATACGGCACCAGCGACCGTATCCAGGCGCACCTCAACGAACTGCTCGGCACCATGGCCTGCCACGGCGCCGTGCGCGCCAACCGGCGCCTGGCCATTCCCGAGATGAACGCCCTGCTGCGCGACATGGAAAACACCGAGCGCAGCGGCCAGTGCAACCATGGCCGTCCCACATGGACCCAGATGGGCCTGGACGACCTGGACAAACTCTTCCTGCGCGGTCGATGAAATGAGCGGCAAGCCCCCTGCAATATTCCTGATGGGCCCGACGGCGGCCGGCAAGACCGACCTGGCTATCGAGTTGACCAAAGTGCTGCCTTGCGAGCTGATCAGCGTCGATTCGGCGCTGGTCTATCGTGGCATGGACATCGGTTCGGCCAAGCCGTCGAAAGCAATCCTCGCTGCCCACCCGCACCGGCTGATTGACATCCGCGACCCGGCCGAGAGCTATTCGGCCGCGCAGTTCCGTGCTGACGCCCTGGAGGCCATGGCCGAGATCACTGCACGCGGCAAGATACCGCTGCTGGTGGGCGGCACCATGCTCTACTACAAGGCGTTGATCGAGGGCCTGGCAGACATGCCGGCGGCTGACGCTGCCGTGCGCGCCGAGCTGGAGGCTCAGGCCGAAGCGCTGGGCCTGGCCGAGCTGCACCGCCAGCTGGCCGAGGTTGACCCGGTGTCAGCGGCGCGCATCCACCCCAACGACCCGCAGCGGCTGATCCGGGCGCTGGAAGTGTACCGGGTGAGTGGCGAGAGCATGACGGCTCATCGCCAACGTCAATTCGCGGAAAGTCGCGGCGCAGACGCAGGCGCTGACGGACATTTGCCCTATACTGTCGCCAGTTTGGCGATTGCTCCTACAGATCGTCACATTTTGCATCAGCGAATTGCGTTACGATTTTCGCAGATGCTGGAACAGGGCTTCGTTGACGAGGTCCGATCGCTGCGAGCCAGAAGTGACTTGCACGCCGGGCTGCCGTCTATACGGGCAGTGGGGTATCGACAGGTCTGGGATTACCTGGATGGCAAGCTGACTGAGAATGAGATGCGTGAACGCGGTATCATTGCAACCAGGCAGCTGGCCAAGCGGCAGTTCACCTGGTTGCGTGGCTGGCCTGACGTACACTGGCTTGACAGCCTGGCCTGCGACAATCTGTCCCGCACCTTGAAATACCTTGGGGCCATCTCCATATTGGGCTGAGTCCCTGCTGATTGCCGTCTATTCTTGCGAAGGGGCGGCCTAATTTATCGATTTTATTGATTTTCTATTATTTATCCTTACAGGAGTGCGGCATATGTCAAAAGGGCATTCGCTACAAGACCCTTACTTGAACACCTTGAGAAAAGAAAAGGTCCCGGTATCCATCTACTTGGTCAACGGTATCAAGCTGCAGGGCTCGATCGAATCATTCGACCAGTTCGTGGTACTGCTGAAGAACACCGTCAGCCAGATGGTCTACAAGCACGCCATTTCGACTGTCGTGCCTGCCCGTCCGGTTCGTCTGCCAAGCCCGTCCGATTCCGAACACGGCGACAGCGAGCCAGGCAACGCCTGATAGGAGCCTGCATTGTTCTTTGAGCGCCACGGTGGTGGTGAGCGGGCGTTGCTCGTTCACTTGGAAGGTCAGAACCCTGAGGCGCGCGAAGACCCGCAGGAGTTTCAGGAGCTGGCATTGTCGGCCGGTGCCGACATCGTCTCGTTGGTCACGGTGTCAAGGCATCAGCCTTCCGCCAAATACCTGATTGGCAGTGGCAAGGTCGAGGAATTGCACGACCTGGTCCATGCCGAGCAGGTAGACCTGGTGATTTTCAATCACACCCTCACGCCCAGTCAGGAGCGCAACCTTGAACGTGTGTTCGAGTGTCGTGTGCTTGACCGTACCGGGCTGATCCTCGATATCTTCGCCCAACGGGCGCGTACCCATGAAGGCAAGCTGCAGGTCGAACTGGCCCAGCTGGAGCACATGAGCACGCGGCTGGTGCGCGGCTGGACCCACCTTGAGCGACAAAAGGGTGGTATCGGTCTGCGCGGCCCGGGTGAAACCCAGCTGGAAACCGATCGCCGCCTGTTGCGGGTGCGCATACGCCAGATCAAGTCACGCCTGGAAAAGGTACGCAGCCAGCGTGAGCAGGCGCGCCGTGGGCGCAAGCGCGCAGACATCCCGTCGGTGTCGTTGGTGGGTTACACCAACGCCGGCAAGTCCACGCTGTTCAACGCGCTCACCGAATCCGAGGTGTACGCCGCAGACCAGTTGTTCGCCACGCTCGACCCGACCTTGCGCCGGCTTGAGCTGAACGACCTGGGGCCGATCGTGCTGGCCGACACCGTGGGCTTCATTCGCCACCTGCCGCACAAGCTGGTCGAGGCATTTCGGGCTACGCTCGAAGAGTCGAGCAACTCCGACCTGTTGCTGCATGTGATCGACGCCCATGAGCCAGAGCGCATGGAGCAGATTGAGCAGGTGCTCGCGGTTTTGGGTGAGATTGGTGCCGAAGGGTTGCCGATCCTCGAGGTGTATAACAAACTCGACTTGCTCGAAGATGTCGAGCCGCAGATCCAGCGCAATGCCGATGGCAAGCCGGAACGGGTCTGGGTATCGGCACGCGATGGGCGTGGCCTGGAGCTGGTCGGCCAGGCAATTGCCGAGTTGCTGGGGGATGATCTGTTTGTCGGTACCCTGTGCCTGGAGCAGCGTTTTGCCCGCTTGCGCGCGCAATTCTTTGCCTTGGGTGCCGTGCAGAGTGAAGAGCATGATGAAGAAGGGCGCAGCCTGCTGAGCGTGCGACTGCCCATGGTCGAACTGAATCGCCTGGTCAGCCGCGAAGGCATGGAGCCGCAAGTGTTTGTCGAGCAACACACTTTGCAATAAATGCTCGTCGAGGTCGCCGGGCAGCAGTGACAGGCATTCTGTAGCATTGGACGGCGCGCCGTGGGCGCGTCTTTGCTTTATCAGATGGAGAGCGCTATGGCTTGGAACGAGCCGGGTGGCAACTCGAACAATCAGGATCCCTGGGGCGGCCGCCGTGGTGGCGGTGGCGGTGGTGGTGACAAGAAAGGTCCGCCGGATCTGGACGAGGCCTTCCGCAAATTGCAGGACAGCCTGAATGGCATGTTCGGCAGTGGCAAGAAACGTGGCGGCGGTGACCGCAATGTCGGCAAGGGCGGTGGCCTTGGCCTGCTGGGCATTGGCCTGGCGGTGCTGGCTGCCATCTGGCTGTACAGCGCCGTGTACGTGGTCGACGAGCAGGAGCAGGCCGTGGTGCTGCGCTTCGGCAAGTACTATGAGACGGTCGGTCCCGGCCTGAACATCTACTTCCCGCCGATCGATCGCAAGTACATGGAAAACGTCACGCGTGAGCGTGCCTACACCAAGCAGGGCCAGATGCTGACCGAAGACGAGAACATCGTCGAGGTGCCGCTGACCGTCCAGTACAAGATCAGCAACCTGCAGGACTTCGTGCTCAACGTCGACCAGCCTGAGGTAAGCCTGCAGCACGCGACCGACAGTGCCCTGCGCCACGTGGTGGGTTCCACCTCGATGGACCAGGTGCTCACCGAAGGCCGTGAGCAGATGGCCGTGGATATCCGCGAACGCCTGCAGCGCTTCCTCGACAACTACCGTACCGGTATCACCGTTACCCAGGTCAACGTACAGAGCGCGGCAGCCCCGCGTGAAGTGCAGGAAGCCTTCGACGACGTGATCCGTGCCCGCGAAGACGAGCAGCGTGCCCGCAACCAGGCCGAGTCCTACGCCAATGGCGTGGTGCCGGAAGCCCGTGGTCAGGCCCAGCGCATCATCGAGGACGCCAACGGTTACCGCGACGAAGTCATCGCCCGGGCCAAGGGTGAGGCCGACCGCTTCACCAAGCTGGTCGCCGAGTACCGCAAGGCACCTGACGTGACCCGTCAGCGCCTGTACCTGGAGACCATGCAAGAGGTCTACAGCAACACCAGCAAGGTCATGGTGGCCACCAAGGACGGGCAGAACAACCTGCTCTACCTGCCACTGGACAAGATGGTCGAAGGCAGCCGCAACCCGTCCGCGCCAACTGGCAGCGTGTCGCCATCGGTCAACGATGCGGCCGCACGTGCGGCGCAGGACCTGCAACAGCAACAGCAGCCGCTGCGCACTAGGGAGAGCCGCTGATGAGCAACAGATCGCTGATCGCCCTGATCGCCGCCGTGGTGCTGGCCATCGTGGCCTGGAACAGCTTCTACATCGTGTCCCAGACCGAGCGTGCGGTACTGCTGCGTTTCGGTAAGGTAGTCCAGGCGGATGTTCAGCCAGGCCTGCACGTGAAGATTCCGTACGTGAACCAGGTACGCAAGTTCGACGCCCGCCTGATGACCCTCGACGCCCCGACCCAGCGGTTCCTGACCCTGGAGAAGAAAGCGGTGATGGTCGACGCCTATGCCAAGTGGCGCGTCAAGGATGCCGAGCGCTTCTACACCGCCACCTCCGGCATGAAGCAGATCGCCGACGAGCGTCTCTCACGTCGTCTGGAAAGCGGACTGCGTGACCAGTTCGGTAAACGTACCCTGCACGAGGTGGTTTCCGGTGAACGTGACGCGCTGATGGCTGACATCACCGCATCGCTGAACCGCATGGCCAACAAGGAGCTGGGTATCGAGGTGGTTGATGTGCGCGTCAAAGCCATCGACCTGCCGAAGGAAGTCAACCGCAGCGTGTTCGACCGCATGAGCACCGAGCGTGAGCGTGAGGCTCGTGAGCACCGCGCCAAAGGTAACGAACTGGCTGAAGGTATCCGTGCCGATGCCGACCGTCAGCGCCGTGTACTGCTGGCCGAAGCTTATCGCGAAGCAGAAGAAACCCGCGGTGACGGCGACGCCCAGTCGGCCGCCATCTATGCCAAGGCCTACACCCAGGACGCCGATTTCTACGCGTTCTACCGTAGCCTGCAGGCGTACCGCGAGAGCTTCTCGAACAAGAGCGACGTGCTGGTCCTGGACCCGAAGAACGAGTTCTTCCGCTTCCTGGACAAGAGCAAGCCGTGATGCTCAGGCCCTGATCTTCATGCAGCGGCGCCCCGCCTGGCAGCTAAAACACCAGGCGGGGTGCATCCTGAATGAAAAGGGGTGTATGATGAGGCAGCCGGGAAATTTCCCGGCTTTTTTGCGTCTGCAAGGTTGATTGGCAACGCGCCAGTTGACGGTTTGGTCAGGTCGCAAGGCAATTTGAGGGTATCGGGTACGGTGGCTGCGCTGGGATCAGTGCTGCCCGCTGCTGTGCGCGATACCGGCTTTACTGACGGCTCGCCTGCTGGCAAGCCGCCCGGACCAGAGGGGAAATGGCGTAATGGCAACGGTAGACCGCTGGCTGCTGCCAGATGGCATCGAGGAAGTACTGCCACCTGAGGCTGCGCGCATCGAGATCGCGCGCCGCCAGGTGTTGGACCTGTTCCAGAGTTGGGGCTACGAGCTGGTCGTCACCCCGCATATCGAGTACCTGGAGTCGCTGCTCACCGGCGCCGGCCAGGACCTGGATCAGCGCACCTTCAAGGTGGTGGACCCGCAGTCCGGCCGCCTGATGGGCTTCCGCGCCGACTTCACCCCGCAAGTGGCGCGCATCGACGCCCACACCCTGCGCCGTGAAGGCCCGAGCCGCCTGTGCTATGCCGGTAGCGTGCTGCACGCCCAGCCGCGTGCACTGTCGACCTCGCGCAGCCCGATCCAGCTGGGTGCCGAGCTGTATGGCGATGCCAGCCCTACCAGTGATGTCGAAGTCATCAGCCTGATGCTCGCCACGCTGCAGCTGGCCGATGTGCCGGATGTGCACATGGACCTGGGCCACGTTGGTATCTACCGTGGCCTGGCCCGTGCCGCTGGCCTGTCCGGTGCGGTGGAGCAGCAGTTGTTCGACGCCATGCAACGCAAGGCTGTCGATGAAGTGCAGGCGCTGACCGCCGACTTGCCGAAAGACCTGGGCAACATGCTGCGCGCCCTGGTCGAGCTGTGCGGTGGCCGTGAAGTGCTGGCCGAAGCCCGCGTGCGCCTGGGCCGTGCCCCGGCCAGCGTGCTGGCAGCGCTGGACGACCTGCTGGCGATCGCTGACCGCCTGGCGTCGCGCTATCCGGACTTGCCGCTGTACTTCGACCTCGGCGAATTGCGCGGTTACCACTATCACACGGGCGTGGTGTTCGCCGTGTTCGTGCCAGGCGAAGGTCAGTCGATCGCCCAGGGCGGGCGTTACGACGACATCGGCGCCGACTTTGGCCGGGCGCGCCCGGCCACCGGTTTCTCCACGGATTTGAAGACCCTGGTCACACTGGGGCGAGCGGAGGTCGTATTGCCAACGGGCGGCATCTGGATGCCGGACAGTGGTGATGCGGCCCTCTGGCAGCAAGTCTGCCAGTTGCGCAACGAGGGCCAGCGTGTGGTCCAGGCCCTGCCTGGCCAGCCGTTGAGTGCTGCTCTCGAGGCGGATTGTGATCGGCAATTGATTCAGCAAGACGGGCGCTGGCAGGTTCTGCCGCTGGCCCAGTGAGTTTCTGCGTCGGCAGTAGGCCGGCAACCAAGTTTGCGTGAATGAGGACCAATGTAATGGGTAAGAATGTCGTCGTCCTGGGCACCCAGTGGGGTGATGAGGGCAAAGGCAAGATCGTCGATCTGCTGACCGAACATGCTGCCGCCGTAGTGCGCTACCAGGGTGGCCACAACGCGGGTCACACCCTGGTGATCAACGGTGAAAAAACCGTTCTGCACCTGATTCCGTCCGGCATCCTGCGTGAAGGCGTACAGTGCCTGATCGGCAACGGCGTGGTCGTTGCCCCGGATGCGCTGATGCGTGAAATCACCAAGCTGGAAGAGAAGGGCGTACCGGTGCGCGAGCGCCTGCGCATCTCCCCTGCTGCGCCGCTGATCCTGTCGTACCACGTGGCCCTGGACCAGGCCCGCGAAAAAGCCCGTGGCGAAGCCAAGATCGGCACCACCGGCCGTGGTATCGGCCCAGCCTACGAAGACAAGGTTGCGCGCCGCGGCCTGCGCGTAGGCGACCTGTTCCACCGCGAGCGTTTCGCGGCCAAGCTGGGTGAGCTGCTGGACTACCACAACTTCCAGCTGGTGAACTACTACAAAGAGCCGGCCATCGACTTCCAGCAAACCCTGGACGAGTGCATGGCCTACGCTGAACAGCTCAAACCGATGATGCTCGACGTCACCGCCGAGCTGCACAACCTGCGTCGCGCCGGCAAGGACATCATGTTCGAAGGCGCCCAGGGCTCGCTGCTGGACATCGACCACGGTACCTACCCGTACGTCACCAGCTCCAACACCACTGCTGGCGGTATCTCCACCGGCTCCGGCGTTGGCCCGATGTACCTGGACTACATCCTGGGTATCACCAAGGCCTACACCACGCGCGTAGGTTCCGGTCCGTTCCCGACCGAACTGTTCGACGAAACCGGCGCCACCCTGGCCAAGCGTGGCCACGAGTTCGGTTCCACCACTGGCCGTGCCCGTCGTTGCGGCTGGTTCGATGCCGTGATCCTGCGTCGCGCCATCGACGTCAACAGCATCTCGGGTATCTGCCTGACCAAGCTGGACGTACTGGACGGCCTGGAAACCATCAACATCTGCGTTGGCTACAAGAACGAGAACGGTGCCGTCATCGACGCGCCTTCCGATGCCGACAGCTACATCGGCCTGGAGCCGGTGTACGAAGAGATGCCAGGCTGGAGCGAGTCGACCGTGGGCGTTAAAACCCTGGAAGAGCTGCCGGCCAACGCTCGCGCCTACATCAAGCGCATCGAAGACCTGATCGGCGCGCCGATCGACATCATTTCGACCGGCCCGGACCGCAACGAGACCATCGTACTGCGTCATCCGTTCGCCTGATCTGCCCTCCAGGCTGATCTGACGCCGTGGCCCTGAAAGGGGCTGCGGCGTTTTCATTTCTGCGTCGAGCGAGATCAGTCAACCACCTGGCTGAACCTTGGCGTTTATGCCTGCTGTCTCCGGCACAACCCTTGCTGTAAGAAGTTTCTGTAGATGCCATCAAAATAGTGGCGCCAGAAAACACGAGGGTTACACCGTGTCTGCCATCCTCTCACTGTTACGAAGCCGCCTTTTGCGGCCTGTGTTTGTTGCCCTTGGTATCGCTCTTTTGGTGCAGGTGCTGGTTGCCGTTGCGCTTACCCGAAGCACGGTCACTGCCCTGGAGGCCGACCTTGGCGAGCGCTTGGGCAATGACAGCCGTCAGTTGGCCGGCGAACTGGAGCAAGCCGGGCAGGATGTGCGCTCGGGCCTGGACGGTCTATCCAGCAGCACCCGTCAGCGCCTGAGCGCAGGGTTGTCGGCACGGCTGCAAAGCGAACAGCAGCAACTGCGCAGCACCCTGGAAAAGAACCTGAAGGACTCCGCCAACGATATGGCAGAGCTGTTGGCCTCGGTTGCCCCGCGTGCCATCTGGGACAACGATGTGCCTGTGCTTTCAGACTTTGCACGGCGTGCCCAGCGCAATCCCAACGTGCTATTCGTGGTGTACGACGACGCCCAGGGCCAGCACCTGACCCGCTATCTGAACCGGCAAAACCCGATCAACCAGGCGTTGATGGAAAAAGGCCAGGGCGAGCGAGCGCTGGACAAAGTGATCGATGCAGCCCGGCGCGATCCTGCCGTTTACTTCGTCGAGGCTTCGATCAGCCCCAATGGCGCAGAAATCGGCAAGGTGGTGATGGGGGTTTCCACAGCGGGTATCGAGCAGGAACTGAAGGCCCTCGATCAGCGCTTTGCGGCCCTGATCGCCAGTGGCGAGCAACTGGTAGGCGACAGCCTGGTCGGCGCTGCTGCTGACAGCGGCAAAACCCTGCGTGAGCGGCTGGAAAAAGCTCAGGGCAGTGCCGCTGCCATGCAGGCCAACACCGCGCAAACCGTTCGCGATGCTGCCGGCGAGCTGCGCTGGCGCATTGGTCTGGGCCTGGTGCTGGTTGGTCTGGGTGTGTTGCTGGTGGTGGCCATGGTGCTAGGTCGTCGTGTGCTGAGCAAGCTGCGCCTGCTGATTACTGCCCTTGACGACCTGGCGGCAGGCGAGGGCGACCTGACCAAGCGTGTGCCCCTCGACAGCCGAGACGAGATCGGCGACATGGCTTCGGCCGTGAACCGCTTTGTCGACAAGTTGCAACCGATTGTGCGCGAAGCGGGCGAGGTGGCCCAGCGTACCGGTGTGGAAATTGGCGCGATGGCCCAGCGCAATGCCGGTGCCGATGCTGCTGCTGCGCTACAGCGCGATGAAGTGGCAGCCAGCCTGCGCGACCTTTCGAGCATGGCCGATGAAGCCCAGGCCGAAAGCCATGCGATGCAGGCGGCCTTGAAACAGGTGGTGGATATCCGCCAGGCCACCGACGAAAACAGCCGCACCTCGACCCAGCTCGCAGGGCTGATCGAAAACCTGGCTGGCCAGGTGGAGACAGGTTCTCAGGTGATCGAGCGCCTGGCCAAGCAGAGTGAGCAGATCGAAGTGGTGCTGACGGTGATCCACGGCATCGCCGAGCAGACCAACCTGCTGGCTTTGAATGCGGCCATCGAAGCGGCCCGGGCCGGTGAGACCGGGCGCGGCTTTGCCGTGGTGGCGGATGAGGTGCGGGCGTTGGCGAGCAAGACGCAAAGCTCCACAGGGGATATCCAGGCGCATATCGCTGCGCTGCAGAAGGGCGCCAAGGAGGCTGTGGCGACGATCAGCCAGGCCGGGCTGAAGGCCAGTGAAGGGCTGCTGGTGCTGCGTGACAACGAGCGCCGTCAGCAGTCTGTGCAGGCGGCGGTGGAGCAAGTTCACGCAGCTATCGGCCTGGCTACCCGCGCGGCCGAGCAGCAGGCGAGCGGCGCGCAGGCGGTGCGTGGGCGGGTGGAGACTATCCATGCCCAGGCCGAGCGCTCGGCCGAGGTGGTGATGCAGACCACGGCCAGTAGCAAGGTGCTGGATGATCTGGCTGCACAGCTTCGGGCGAGCCTGGGGCAGTTCAGGGCCTGACGCGAATCGTGTGGGGCGGTGCTATGATGGCGGAGAAACATGACAAAGGGAGTTGTTCATGTCCGCCCGACTGGTCGCCGCTCCGGCTGAACTGGACTTTCTTCATCGCGATGGCATTTCCGTCACTGCGCCCATGACCGCCCTGCAGGCCTATTGCGCCATGACTTCGGACGTTCCGGGCTGGCTGACCATGGCCTTTCGCCTACGCGACTTCATCTCTCGCTGGTTCAACGTTGCCACTATTGACGGTTTCTCATCGCGTAATCCTGAGCGGGTTCCGGCAGTGGGTGAGCGTCTGGATTTCTTTGCCGTCGAGGCTATCAGCGACCAGCAACTGGTCCTGACTTCGCGTGACACGCACCTTGCGGTCATGGTGAGCATGGTTCTGGATGAAGAGGGGCAGGGCCGGCAGCACTTGAGCGTCACCACGTCGGTGCAGTGCTTCAACCGTTTTGGCCGGCTCTACATGCTGCCGGTTGGCAAGGCACATGGGCCAATCGTGCGGCGTATGCTGCGCAACATCGCGTGATGTCTGTGATGGCCTCATCGCCGGCAAGCCAGCTCCCACAGGTACTGCGCAGGCCTTGAAGGCGACGCGGTACCTGTGGGAGCTGGCTTGCCGGCGATGAGGGCTTCGCGCTTTATGCCTTGTTCAGGTACATCCGCGTAGTCAGCAGATAAACCGGCAGCCCCGACACCACGATTAGCAATGCCGCGTAAGGAGCCGCTGCGGCGAACTCGACGTTGGCCGTATGCGCCCACACCTCGGTAGCCAGGGTGGTCATCCCGGTCGGGCTGAGCAGCAGGGTAGCTGTCAGCTCTTTCATGGCATCCAGGAACACCAGCGCAAACGCTGCCGCCATGGCCGGGAAGATGATCGGCAGGGTCACCCGGCAGAATGCCGTGAAGCTGCTGGCGCCCAGGGTGCGCGCGGCTTCCTCCAGTGTTGGCGAGGCCTTGTTCAGCGCGGTGCGCACCGGTGACTGCGCCAATGGCAGGAACAGCAGCGCATACGCCAACAGCAGCAACGCCGTGGTCTGGTACAGCGCCGGCACGTAGTGCAGGGCGAAGAACACCAGCGTCAGGGCAATCACCAGGCCGGGCAGGGCGTGTAGCAGGTACGGCAAGCGCTCGGCCCAGATCGCCAGGCGGCCTTTGTAGCGCACCACCAGGAAGCTGATCGGTAGCGCCAGCAGCACACAGAAACCGGCACCGCCAAGCGACACCGACAGCGAAGTGAACAGCGCCTTGGAGATAGCCCCCACCGGGAATGCTGCCGACGAACCCACGCTCAGCCAGTAGCCGAGCATGGCCAGCGGGATACCGCTGCCCAGCACTGCCAGAGCCACGCAGAGTAGCTGCGCCGGTACGGCCCAGCCACGCAGCCGCACGGGTTGCGCGCGGCGTGCCACGCCTTGGCCGATGCGCACATGGCGGGCTTTGCCGCGTACACGCAATTCCAGCCACAGCATCACCAGGCACATCGCCAACAGCACGGCAGACAGCATGGCCGCGTTGGCATTGCTGAATTCCAGTTCGAACTGCTGGTAGATCGCCGTGGTGAAGGTCTGCAGGCCGAGGATCGACAGCGCCCCGAACTCCACCAGCATGTGCAGGGCGATCAATAGCGCTCCGCCGAGCATCGAGGGCCACAGCAGCGGCAAGGTGACCTTGATGAACACACCCCAGCGGCTGCAACCCAGGGTGCGCGCCGACTCCTCCAGCGAGGTGTCGAGGTTGCGCAGGGTGGCGGCCACCGGCAGAAACACCAATGGGTACTTGGACAGGGCCATGACCAGGATGGCCCCGCCCAGCCCTTCGAAGTCCGAGCTCAGCGATACCCAGGTGAAACTGCTGACGAACGACGGTACCGCGAAGGGCAGGCAAAGCACCACGCCCCACAGGCGTCGGCCAGCCAGGTTGCTGCGCTCCAGCAGCCAGGCCAGGGCCAGGCCGACCACCATGCAGGCCAGCGTCACCCCGACCATCAGCATCAGGGTATTGCGCATCAGTCCCCAGACAAAGGGGCGCCACAGCAGGTGCAAGGCTTCACGCCAGCCGGCTTCCCAGGCTTTGATGGCGACATACAGCAGCGGCAGCAAGCTCATCGCCACCAGGAACAGCACAGGCAGCACCACCCAGATGGAGGGGCGCTTGCGGCGCGGCACGAAGCGTACCGGCACCGGCTCGGTCAAGGCAGCGGTCATCAGAGCAGGCCGACCTCGCGTTCAAGCTCGATGGCTTCCTCGGCATTGCCCAGGTCGGCCGGCGAGATTTTCGGCGGGCGCAGATCTTCGAACGGCTTCAGGCCCCGGTCGGAAACCATGCCCTTGTGCAGCGGGTACTCGGCGGTGGTCTGGGTGATCACCCGCTGGCCTTCTTCGCTGGCCATCCAGTTGAGCAGGGCCTGGGCTTCTTTCGGGTGCTTGCTGGCCTTGACTACAGCAGCGCCAGAGATGGTCACCAGGTTGCCGGCATCGCCATCGGCCAGGTAGTAGAGCTTGGTGTCGAGCTTGCCGCGTTCGCGTTCAAGTGCATACCAGTAGTAGTTGTTCACCAGTACCGCAGCCACTTCACCTCTTTCCACGGCTTTGAGGGCGACCATGTTGTTGGTGTAGGTTTTGCCGAAGGCTTTCAGGCCAGTCAGCCATTCTTCGGTGGCTTCACGGCCGTGCATCTTCAGGATGGCCACGGCCTGCTCCTGGAATGCACCGCTGGTGGGTACGTAGCCGACGCGGCCTTCCCACTCAGGGTTGGCGAAGTCCATCACCGTGGTCGGCAGGTCTTTTTCATCGACCTTCTTCGGGTTGTACACCACGATGCGCGTGCGCGCGGTGATACCCATCCAGGTACCGTTGGCGCCTACGTACTCCTTGGGCATCATGTTTGCGGTGGCGTCGTCGATCTTCGCCAGCAGGCCCAGTTCGCCCAGGTTGTTCAGGGGCGGGGACTCTTCGGTGTAGATGAGGTCGGCTGGCGAACGGTCGCCCTCCTCGATGATCTGGCTGGCCAGCTGGTTGCTGCTGCCCTTGCGGATATCGATGTGGATACCGGTCTTGGCCTCGTAGGCCTTGGCGATGGCTTCGCCGATTTCCTTGTGCTGACCGTTGTACATGGTCAGGGTGACCGGTGCGTCTGCCATGGCGGCCGGAGCGCCGATGACCAGGCTCAGCACGGCGGCGGCCAAGGTACGCATCAGCGGTTGCGGGCGGATCGTCATGCGGGTACTTCCTCGCTTACGGCTACATATTTGGAAACAATGGTAAACGAAATCGTTTCTCAAGTGGCCGGGTGACGAGAAATTCATGGTCAGACCATGGTGCAAGAGGATGATTTAGCCGCGAAGAGGCCGGCAAAGGTTTGTACCTATGACCGAAAGAGGAGGGATGCAAAAACCGCAGGCAAGAAAAAACCCACTAGCAAGCTAGTGGGTTTTTGTATGGTGCCCAGGAGAAGACTCGAACTTCCACGACCGTTAAGTCACTGATACCTGAAACCAGCGCGTCTACCAATTCCGCCACCTGGGCAAAGCTTTACATCATCTGCAGAAGGCGACTATTGTCAGCTTCACACAGTAGTAACAGATCCTTGGTTATCTATTACTTGAAAATATTTGGTGCCCAGGAGAAGACTCGAACTTCCACGGCCGTTAAGCCACTGATACCTGAAACCAGCGCGTCTACCAATTCCGCCACCTGGGCACACATTTGAGGTTACTTGATGCTTTACAGCGTCGTTCATCTCTACTACAACTTCGGGGTTGTCCGTCGTTGTGGTGCGCACTATACGGACGGTCCGGGGGGCTGTAAACCCCCCAAGCGAAAAAAATTTCAAAAAATTCAACTTGTTGATTCCGCAGGCCTATTCCTGTTCGCCGGAAGCGCCGGTGGGGCTGTCCAAGGCTGACATTTCCGGTTTCAATACGCCTATGCCAGAATTCCTATCTATATACCCCAAGGTGAACCCCTTCTGATGGCCGATTGGCAATCCCTCGATCCCGAGGCCGCTCGCGAAGCGGAAAAATACGACAACCCTATCCCCAGCCGTGAGCTGATCCTGCAGCGCCTCGCCGACCGTGGCGAACCGGCCGCGCGTGAGGAGCTGGCGGCCGAGTTCGGTCTGTACGAAGAAGACCAGATCGAAGCCCTGCGCCGCCGCCTGCGTGCCATGGAGCGTGACGGCCAGCTTATCTATACCCGGCGCGGCACTTATGCCCCGGTAGACAAACTGGACCTGATCTGTGGTCGCGTCTCCGGCCACCGCGATGGCTTTGGCTTCCTTATTCCCGATGACGGCAGCGAAGACCTGTTCCTCAGCCCGTCGCAGATGCGCCTGGTGTTTGACGGTGACCGCGGCCTGGCCCGTGTCTCTGGCGTCGACCGCCGTGGCCGCCGCGAAGGTGTGCTGGTCGAGGTCATCTCCCGTGCCCACGAAAGCGTGGTCGGCCGTTACTTCGAAGAAGGCGGCATCGGCTACGTAACCCCGGACAACCCGAAGATCCAGCAGGAAGTGCTGGTGACCGCCGGGCGTAATGGCGGCGCGAAGATCGGCCAGTTCGTCGAGATCAAGATCACCCACTGGCCAACCCCGCGCTTCCAGCCGCAAGGCGACGTGGTCGAGGTCATCGGCAACTACATGGCGCCGGGCATGGAAATCGACGTTGCCTTGCGCAGCTACGATATCCCGCACGTCTGGCCCAAGGACGTGATCAAGGAAGCGCGCAAGTTCCGCTCCGAAGTCGAAGAGAAGGACAAAGAGAAGCGCGTCGACCTGCGCCATCTGCCGTTCGTTACCATCGACGGCGAAGATGCGCGCGACTTCGACGATGCTGTCTATTGCGAACCGCTGGGCAAGCTGCGCCTGTTCTCCGGTGGCTGGCGCCTGTACGTGGCCATTGCCGATGTGTCCAGCTACGTGCGCCTGGGCTCGGCCCTGGACGTCGAAGCCCAGCAGCGCGGCAACTCGGTGTACTTCCCCGAGCGTGTAGTGCCGATGCTGCCTGAAGAGCTTTCCAACGGCCTGTGCTCGCTGAACCCGCACGTCGACCGCCTGGCCATGGTCTGCGAAATGACCATGAACAAAGCCGGCCAGATGGTCGACTACCAGTTCTACGAAGGCGTTATCCACTCCCACGCCCGCCTGACCTACAACAAGGTCAGCAGCATGCTCGAGCACGCCCGCACCCGCGAAGGCAAGGCACTGCGCGAGGAATACAAGGACGTCGTGCCAGACCTGAAGAACCTGTACAACCTGTACAAGGTGCTGGTAGATGCCCGTCACACCCGAGGCGCCATCGACTTCGAAACCCAGGAAACCCGCATCATCTTCGGCGACCAGCGCAAGATCGCGGAAATCCGCCCGACCGTGCGCAACGATGCCCACAAGCTGATCGAGGAATGCATGCTGGCGGCCAACGTGGCCACCGCCGAGTTCCTGCAAAAGCACGGCGTGCCAGCCCTGTACCGCGTGCACGACGGCCCGCCGCCGGAGCGCCTGGAAAAGCTGCGCGCCTTCCTCGGTGAGCTGGGCCTGAGCCTGCACAAAGGCAAGGACCCTTCACCGAAGGATTACCAGGCCCTGCTGGCGAGCATCGCCGGGCGCCCGGACTTCCACCTGATCCAGACCGTGATGCTGCGTTCGCTGAGCCAGGCCGTGTACAGCACCGAGAACAATGGCCACTTCGGCCTGAACTACGAGGCGTACACCCACTTCACCTCGCCGATCCGCCGTTACCCGGACCTGCTGGTGCACCGCGCCATCCGCAGTATCATCCGTTCCAAGGTCGATACCCCGCACGTCAAGCGTGCCGGCGCCATGAGCATTCCCAAGGCGCGTATCTACCCGTACGACGAGAACACCCTGGAGCAACTCGGCGAGCAGTGCTCGATGACCGAGCGCCGGGCCGACGGAGCCACCCGTGACGTGGTGAACTGGCTCAAGTGCGAGTTCATGAAGGATCGCGTGGGCGAGACCTTCCCGGGTGTCATCACTGCCGTGACCGGTTTCGGCCTGTTCGTCGAACTGACCGACATTTACGTAGAGGGCCTAGTGCACGTCAGTGCGCTGCCGGGCGACTACTACCACTTCGACCCTGTGCACCACCGTCTGTCGGGCGAGCGCACCGGGCGCAGCTTCCGCTTGGGCGACACCATCGAAGTCAAGGTCATGCGTGTTGACCTGGACGAGCGCAAGATCGACTTCGAAGTGTCGGAAAAGACCCTCGCCGCACCGATCGGCCGCAAGCAGCGCGGCGCCGCGCCAGCAGCCGACAAGGTTGAGCAGCAGCCGGTGACCGAAGCGAAAGCCACGCCTAAACCGCGTAGCCGCAAGAGCGAAACCGCCGAGGCGTACTTCCCGAAAGACGCCGTGCAGCGTAACGCCGAAGTGCGCAAGAGCCGCGAAATGAAAAAGGCGCTGATGAGCGAGGCACGCAGTGGCGGCCATGCCAGCAGCAAGTCGGACAAAGGTGGCAAGTCCTCCGGTTCCGGCAAGCCAACCAAGCACCGTAAAGGCCCGCCGAAGTCCGGTGCGCCACGCAAGAGCAAGAGCAAGTCATGAGTCAGCTGGAAAAGATCTACGGCGTGCACGCCGTGCAGGCATTGCTGCAGCACCATCCGAAGCGGGTCAAGCAGATCTGGCTGTCGGAAGGGCGCAGCGAGCCACGCCTGGAAACCTTGCTGGCGCTAGCGGCGGAAAACCGCGTGCCGGTCGGCCAGGCCGAGCGCCGTGAGCTGGATGCCTGGGTAGAGGGCGTGCACCAGGGCGTGGTCGCCGAGGTCAGCCCAAGCCAGGTGTGGGGTGAGTTGATGCTCGAAGAGTTGCTTGAGCGCACCGAAACCCCGCCGCTGATCCTGGTGCTGGACGGTGTGACCGATCCGCACAACCTGGGCGCCTGCCTGCGTACGGCCGATGCGGCGGGTGCCACGGCCGTGATCGTGCCCAAGGATAAATCGGCCACGCTAACGCCGGTTGTGCGCAAGGTGGCCTGCGGTGCGGCAGAGGTGATCCCGCTGGTGGCCGTGACCAACCTGGCGCGTACGCTGGAGAAGCTGCAGCAGCGCGGCCTGTGGGTGGTGGGCACTGCCGGCGAGGCCGAGCAGGAGATCTACCAGCAGGACCTGACCGGGCCACTGGTGATGATCATGGGCGCGGAAGGCAAGGGCATGCGTCGGCTGACCCGCGAACATTGCGACTTCCTGGTGAAGTTGCCGATGGGCGGCAGCGTCAGCAGCCTGAACGTTTCGGTGGCGACCGGCGTTTGCCTGTTCGAAGCCGTGCGCCAGCGTCAGGCCAAGCGCTGATCGCGTAAGCCTGTTCCGGCCTCTTCGCGGGCAAGCCCGCTCCCACAGGATCCGCACCTGATTCGAGTGTGGTGCGCGCCTGTGGGAGCGGCCTTGCCCGCGAAGAGGCCGATAGCCTGTGAATATGTTTCTGACTGTTCAAATATTCGCCAATTGCCTTGCTTGTGCGCTACGCCTTCTCTACAATTGCGCCCCTTGCCGAGCTGGCAGGCGCTCATGTGCCTCCCCTCCGTGCAAGACATACAGTGTCATTCACTCCTTGTCTGACCAGATTCACTGGCAGACTACTAACCCGTAAGGAGCATTCATGCGTCATTACGAAATCATCTTCCTGGTTCACCCGGACCAGAGCGAACAAGTCGGCGGCATGGTTGAGCGTTACACCAAGCTGATCGAAGAAGATGGTGGCAAAATCCACCGCCTGGAAGACTGGGGCCGTCGTCAACTGGCCTACGCAATCAACAATGTTCACAAGGCTCACTACGTGATGCTGAACGTTGAGTGCACCGGCAAGGCCCTGGCCGAGCTGGAAGACAACTTCCGCTACAACGATGCCGTTATCCGTAACCTGGTCATCCGTCGCGACGAAGCCGTTACCGGCCAGTCCGAGATGCTGAAGGCTGAAGAGAACCGCAGCGAGCGCCGTGAGCGTCGCGAGCGTCCTGAGCATGCTGACTCCGCCGAAGGCGACGACAGCAATGACAGCGACTCCAGCGATAACGCTGACGAGTAATCCACGGACCTTTAGAGGAGCCTATTAAATGGCACGTTTCTTCCGTCGTCGTAAATTCTGCCGCTTCACTGCTGAAGACGTGAAAGAGATCGACTTCAAAGATCTCAACACCCTGAAAGCTTACGTATCCGAAACCGGCAAGATCGTTCCAAGCCGTATCACCGGTACCAAAGCTCGTTATCAGCGTCAGCTGGCTACCGCTATCAAGCGCGCCCGCTTCCTGGCCCTGCTGCCCTACACCGACAGCCACGGCCGCTGAGACCGGGTCGTCGACAAGCAGTAAGGGATTAGCATGCGAGCGTTAGCAAGTTTCATCATGCGCGGTCGTGTGCAGGCCACCCTGGTGGTGGTCATCAGCGCGGTACTGCCGCTGCTGTTCTGGTTGAGTGCCGCTGCCGGCAGCCTTGTGCTGCTGCGGCGTGGGTTCAAGGATGCTACAACGGTCATCGTCGGCGGCCTGCTGGCCGGGCTGGCCGTGTGGGTCATGGGCGATCCCATCACCTTTCTGGTGATTGCGGGTGCCCTGGCCCTGGCCGCCATGCTGCGTGCCGAGCATCCCTGGAGCCGGGTGTTGCTGGCCAGTGCCGTGTTCGCCGTGGCGTTTAGCCTCGTGCTTGATCTGGCGCTGGCGCAAACCTTCGATGTGCTGGCCAAGGCGTTTGCCGAAGCCATGCCGAAAATCGAGGGGCAACCGGTGCTCTCCGGTGAGCTGATCCGCCCTGTGCTGGTCGCTTCCACAGCAGTGACGGTGCAATTGTTCAGTGTGTTGGCGTTAATGCTGGCGCGCTACTGGCAGGCAGCGTTGTACAACCCTGGGGGCTTCGGTCGCGAGTTTCGCGAACTGAAGTTGCCGAAACAGACCATGGCGGTCTTGGTGGCAGTGATGGTGGTGGCGCCGTTTATCGGCCCGCAGTTCATCATCCTGGCATCGGCTTCCAGCCTGGTTCTGGTGCTGGCCGGCATCGCCTTGATGCACGGGCTGGTGGCACAGGGTCGACTGGCCGGTTTCTGGCTGGTAGGCATGTACGTGACGCTGCCGCTGATCATGCAGCTGATTTATCCGTTGCTGGTGGTTTTGGCCATTGTCGACAGCCTGATTGATTTTCGCGGTCGCAAGCCCCCCAAGGGGAATGACTCCGCGAACGGTGAAGGTTAAAAGTTAAGAGGTTTTACCAAATGGAACTGATCCTGCTGGAAAAAGTCGCTAACCTGGGCAACCTGGGCGACAAAGTAAAAGTTAAGGCTGGTTACGGCCGTAACTTCCTGCTGCCATTCGGCAAGGCCACCGTTGCCAACGCCGCCAACCTGGCTGCGTTCGAAGAGCGTCGCGCCGAGCTGGAAAAAGCAGCCGCTGACAAGAAAGCTTCGGCTGAAAGCCGCGCTGCCCAACTGGCCGAGCTGGAAGTGACCATCACTGCCACCGCTGGCGACGAAGGCAAGCTGTTCGGTTCGATCGGCACCCACGACATCGCTGACGCCCTGACCGCCTCCGGCGTTGAAGTGGCTAAAGCTGAAGTTCGTCTGCCGAACGGCACCATCCGTCAGGTTGGCGAATACGACGTAGCCGTGCACCTGCACAGCGACGTTGAAGCCACCGTACGCGTGGTTGTCGTAGCTGCCTAAGCTGCGCTGACTGGCTGGCTCCTTGCGAGCCAGGCGGTTAACATCGGGCACGGTCCTGTTTTCGACAGGCCGTGCCCTTTGTCTTTTTCATCCTCCAGAATTCTTTCGTGGCCATGAACGAGATCACCAACTCCGAACAGCTAGACCTGCAAACCGCAGCCCTGAAGGTGCCGCCGCATTCCATCGAGGCCGAACAGGCCGTGCTCGGTGGCCTGATGCTGGACAATAACGCCTGGGAGCGAGTGCTGGATCAGGTGTCGGATGGCGACTTCTACCGGCATGACCACCGCCTGATCTTCCGTGCCGTGCACAAGTTGGCCGACGCCAACCAGCCATTCGACGTGGTAACCCTGCACGAGCAGCTGGATAAAGAAGGCCTCTCTTCGCAAATCGGCGGCCTGGCGTACCTGGCCGAGCTGGCCAAGAACACCCCGTCGGTGGCCAACATCAAGGCCTATGCCGCGATCATTCGCGAGCGGGCCACATTGCGCCAACTGATCAGCATCAGTACCGACATCGCCGACAACGCCTTCAACCCGCAGGGGCGTAACGCCGAAGAAATCCTCGACGATGCCGAACGGCAGATCTTCCAGATCGCCGAGGCGCGGCCGAAAACCGGTGGCCCGGTAGGCGTCAACGAGCTGTTGACCATGGCCATCGACCGCATCGATACGCTGTTCAACTCCGACAGCGATATCACTGGCGTGTCCACCGGCTTTACCGACCTGGATGAAAAAACCAGTGGCTTGCAGGCTGCCGACCTGATCATCGTCGCGGGCCGTCCGTCGATGGGTAAGACCACCTTCGCCATGAACCTGGTGGAAAACGCCGTGCTGCGTACCGACAAGGCAGTGCTGGTGTTCTCCCTCGAGATGCCAGGCGAATCGCTGATCATGCGTATGCTTTCGTCGCTGGGCCGTATCGACCAGACCAAGGTGCGTTCCGGTCAGCTGGACGACGATGACTGGCCGCGCCTGACCTCGGCGGTGAACCTGCTCAACGACCGCAAGCTGTTCATCGACGATACCGCTGGCATCAGCCCCTCGGAAATGCGCGCCCGTACCCGTCGGCTGGCCCGTGAGCACGGCGAAATCGCCATGATCATGGTCGACTACCTGCAGTTGATGCAGATTCCGGGGTCGGCTGGCGACAACCGGACAAACGAAATTTCCGAAATCTCCCGCTCGCTCAAGGCCCTGGCCAAGGAATTCAACTGCCCGGTCATCGCCTTGTCGCAGCTGAACCGCTCCCTGGAACAGCGCCCGAACAAACGCCCGGTGAACTCCGACTTGCGTGAATCCGGTGCTATCGAGCAGGACGCCGACGTGATCATGTTCGTGTACCGCGACGAGGTGTACCACCCCGAGACCGAGCACAAGGGCGTGGCGGAAATCATCATCGGTAAGCAGCGTAACGGCCCCATCGGCTTCGTACGCCTGGCGTTCATCGGCAAGTACACCCGCTTCGAGAACCTCGCGCCGGGTATGTACAACTTCGATGATGATGAATAAAGCGCGGTTTAATTAGGCTGCGAATATCTACCGGCTTAACAGGAACTCTGTGGGAGCGGCTTCAGCCGCGAAGAATCCATCGCGGAGGATGGCACCGGCTATGCCAGTGTTCGCGGCTAAAGCCGCTCCCACAGGGTGTGCGGTGCGCCTGCTGGCTCAGCGTTCTGAGCGATCTTCGTTCTTGCTTGACTGACGATGCGCCCCTCGCTCAGGGTGATAACCCGGTCAAACCGCGACAACGCGCTCTGATCATGCGTCACGCAGATCAATCCCTTCCCTTGGAATGTTTCGAATAACAGGTCCCAGGTGCGCTCTGACGATCCGGCATTAAGCCCAGCTGTGGGCTCGTCAAAGAAATTGAATTCGCCGGGCCGGTTAAGCAAGCGTAGCAACGTCAGCCTGCGTGCTTCTCCACCCGAAATGGATTCTGCGCGTGCGTCCAGTTCAAGCTCGTACCAGTCTTTGCTTAGCCCCAGGCACTCAAGCCATCGTTCGATTTGAGCGCGATCATGAGCATGCTCGAACAATACCGCCCGGGGCATCGAACCGGGTATGAAGTGCGCATCCTGAGGGCAGAGTCGTAAACTATTGAACTGCTCACGCCCGTCGAGTGCAGCTAGGCACCTACCGTGCAAGTGAACATGCCTGCGCAACTGGAATACCGTTCCTGCCAGCGCATGCAGAAGTGTGGACTTGCCGCACCCGCTGGGCCCAACCAGCGCAACCCGTTCTCCTGCACGAATTACCAAAGGCTCATCGATCAGCAGTTGCAGCGCGTTTCGGGCGCTGAGTTGGCAGGGGGTAATGCAAAGCCCTGCGTTTTCATCTGAGGGCTCTGCCTTTATGGATTCTGTCGGGCCGAACACCGGAAGTTGCAGCCAGTGTTCGAGCTTGCGTTTGTCGAGCCGGAACTGATCGAGCAATCGCCAGGCTTCCGCCAGTTGTGCAACGCCTGTGAGCAGTCCACTCACCAGCGTGAAGAGCGCAACAAGCTCGCCTAGGCTCAGGTGCGGTGTTGCCTGAGATTGATCATGGATGCCCCACATGAGCAATCCGCCACTGCCCAGGCCAATGAACAACGTACGCAGGCCCTGGAGCCATCCGCCACTGTGGGCAACCCGTACCGCTGAGTCGGCATAGCCCGAGAGTGTCTGGTTGACGGGAATCATTGCTGCATCTTCGGCCCTCTCCAGCTTGACCGTTGATGCGCTGGCGAAGGTATCCACCCATTGTTCCGCCAGTTCGTCTTCTCGTGAGTTGACTGCTTCGATATGTCGCCGACGCCAGCGCACCAGACGATCATTGGCCCACAGATATGCCAGGCTCAAGGGTACGAGGCCGATCAGTACCGAAGTAGCATCCAAGTAGGCGAAGAGCGTAATCAACACTGCAGCTTCTGCCAGTACCGGCCATGCCGAACCAATCAGAAAGCCCAGCCATCGCTCCTGTGCCGTTATCCCTCTATCCAGTACCTTTACCAGCGTTCCGCCATGGAGTTGTCCATAGGCTTCGAAGCGTTTGTCCAGCAATGCTCGACACCAGCGGATAGAGAGTTGTTTCACGCGTTCCTGGCAGAGGCGCGCAAGGCACCAGGCTTGCAAAGGGGTCAGCGAGGCTTGCAGTGCGATCAGACTTGCGAAGGCACCGAGCAGAAACAGGGAAGACGAGGCTGAAGTGGACAGGTTGTCGATGATGTCAGCCAGGATCAGGGCTGGTACGACGGTTGCGATTTTCAGTACCAATGTCGCGCTCAGGGCTGCGAAGATGCCTGGATAGATATGCATATGCCTCGCGCCCGTTATACAGAAAGTGGATGCCGGGCCTGATTGGCTGGAGAGGGCCTGGAACGGAGTGGTGCTGGAGGGTCGTATCTTTCAACAGGTTCGGCTGGTTGTCTGCCTGACAAGAGTTTGGAAATGTATCCGGTAGAGGGAGCGGGCGTGCCCGCAACGAATTCAGCGCCTATGAGATCGATATATGCCCCACCGCAAACCTCAAGCCAGGCACCTGGCAGCCCACATCCAATCATCGCCCACCCCACCAATCCCCACGAAGACAGTCGGATTTGGTCAAAATTTGTGCTATATTCCGCGCCCGCGATTTCCCTGCACACCAGAACCGGTCACTGACATGCAAGCAGCCAAACCACTCTACGACTATCCCAAGTACTGGGCCGAATGCTTCGGGCCAGCACCTTTCCTGCCGATGAGCAGGGAGGAGATGGATCTGCTCGGCTGGGATTCCTGCGACATCATCATCGTGACCGGTGATGCCTACGTCGACCATCCGTCGTTCGGCATGGCCATCATCGGCCGCCTGCTGGAGGCCCAGGGCTTCCGCGTGGGCATCATTGCCCAGCCGAACTGGCAGTCGAAAGACGACTTCATGAAGCTCGGCGAGCCGAACCTGTTCTTCGGTGTGGCCGCCGGCAACATGGACTCGATGATCAACCGCTACACCGCAGACAAGAAGATGCGTTCGGACGATGCCTACACCCCTGGTGGCCTGGCCGGCAGCCGTCCGGACCGCGCCAGCCTGGTGTACAGCCAGCGCTGCAAGGAAGCCTACAAGCATGTGCCGATCGTACTCGGCGGCATCGAGGCGTCGCTGCGCCGCATCGCCCACTACGACTACTGGCAGGACAAGGTCCGCCACTCGATCCTGATCGACGCCAGTGCCGACATCCTGCTGTTCGGCAACGCCGAGCGTGCGGTGGTCGAAGTGGCCCAGCGCCTGTCCAACGGCGAGAAGATCGAGAGCATCACTGACGTGCGCGGCACGGCCTTCGTGCGCCGTGATACCCCGCAAGGCTGGTACGAGATCGACTCGACCCGCATCGACCGCCCTGGTCGCGTGGACAAGATCATCAACCCGTACGTGAACACCCAGGACACCCAGGCCTGCGCGATCGAGCAGGCCAAGGGCGACCAGGAAGACCCGAACGAAGCCAAAGTGGTGCAGATCCTCGACAGCCCGAGCGTGACCCGTGAAAAATCGGTGATCCGCCTGCCGTCGTTCGAAAAGGTGCGTAACGACCCGGTTCTCTACGCCCACGCCAACCGCGTGCTGCACCTGGAGACCAACCCGGGCAACGCCCGCGCCCTCGTGCAGAAGCATGGCGAAGTGGATGTGTGGTTCAACCCGCCGCCCATCCCCATGAGCACCGAAGAAATGGACTACGTGTTTGGCATGCCGTACGCCCGTGTGCCGCACCCGGCCTATGGCAAGGAGCGCATCCCGGCCTACGAGATGATCCGTTTCTCGGTAAACATCATGCGTGGCTGCTTCGGTGGCTGCACCTTCTGCTCGATCACCGAGCACGAAGGCCGCATCATCCAGAACCGCTCGCACGAGTCGATCCTGAACGAGATCGAAGAGATGCGCGACAAGGTGCCGGGCTTCACCGGCGTGGTCTCCGACCTTGGCGGCCCGACCGCCAACATGTACCGCATCGCCTGCAAGAGCCACGACATCGAGAAGCACTGTCGCAAGCCGTCGTGCGTGTTCCCCGGCATCTGCGAAAACCTCAACACCGACCACAGCTCGTTGATCGAGCTGTACCGCAAGGCCCGTGCCTTGCCGGGTGTGAAGAAGATCCTGATCGCCTCGGGCCTGCGTTACGACCTGGCCGTTGAGTCGCCGGAGTACGTGAAGGAGCTGGTCACCCACCATGTGGGCGGTTACCTGAAGATTGCCCCGGAGCACACCGAGCGTGGCCCGCTGGACAAGATGATGAAGCCGGGCATCGGCACCTACGACCGCTTCAAGCGCATGTTCGAGAAGTTCTCGAAAGAGGCGGGCAAGGAACAGTACCTGATTCCGTACTTCATCGCCGCGCACCCGGGCACCACTGACGAAGACATGATGAACCTGGCCCTGTGGCTGAAGGGCAACGGCTTCCGCGCCGACCAGGTACAGGCGTTCTACCCGTCGCCGATGGCTTCGGCCACGGCCATGTACCACTCGGGCAAGAACCCGCTGCGCAAGGTGACCTACAAGAGCGAAGGGGTGGAGATCGTCAAGAGCGACGAGCAGCGCCGCCTGCACAAGGCGTTCTTGCGCTACCACGACCCGAAAGGCTGGCCGATGCTGCGTGAAGCACTGCAGCGTATGGGCCGTGCCGACCTGATTGGCCCGGGCAAGCACCAGCTGATCCCGCTGCACCAGCCGCAGACCGATACCTACCAGAGCGCACGCCGCAAGAACTCGACGCCGGCGGGCAGCCACAAGGTGGGCAAGGATCAGAAGATCCTGACCCAGCACACCGGCCTGCCACCGCGTGCCAGCGATGGCAGCAAGCCGTGGGACAAGCGCGAGAAGGCCAAGGCCGAGGCGTTTGCACGTAACGAGAAGGCGGCCAAAGAGCGCAAGGAAGCGGCCAAGGGTGGCAAGGGCAACAAGAAGCCGCGCCAGCCAGTCATTCCGCGTTAACTGATCGATTTTTGGGGCTGCAAATCGGTCCCAAAAATCTCAGCTTCAATCAGGCTGCTTGTCGACCCACTTTGGCGCCACTGGCGCAACAAAGCTGTCCATCCCGTCCAGCAGCGCATCCGGCTGCTGCGCCAGCAACAACATTGCCCGATGTTGCGGCCGCACAAAGCCTTCTTCGACGATATGGTCGAGGAACCCGCCCAGCTTGTCGTAGAAGCCGTTCACATCGAGCAGCCCCAGCGGCTTGGCGTGATAGCCCAGTTGCCCCTAGGTCCAAACCTCGAACAACTCTTCCAGCGTACCCAGCCCACCCGGCAGGGCGATGAAGGCATCGCTCAGCTCGGCCATGCGTGCCTTGCGTGCGTGCATGCCATCGACCACTTCCAGGCGCGTCAGGCCTTTGTGGCCGACTTCAGCGTCCAGCAGGCTTTGCGGGATGATGCCGACCACTTCGCCACCTGCTGCCATGGCCGCGTCGGCCACCACGCCCATTAGGCCCACGGCGCCGCCGCCATACACCAGGGTCAGGCCACGGCGGGCAATGGCCTGGCCGAGCGCGACGGCAGCTTCACGGTAAGCAGGGTTGGCGCCAATGCTGGCACCACAGAACACACAAACGGAACGTACGGGCATTGCTCATCTCCTGTCACTCAGGTGCACAGGGTACGGCGCATGCCCGTTGCTTCCAAGGCCGCGTTCATTCCGGGCGGGAGAATTCGCAGATGGCGCCGGTAGCCCCGTGGGCATAGGCGGCGAGCAGGCTATTGATGAAGGCAGAGATGGGCATTTGGTATTGCTCCTAAATGAGAGGTTGTCCCATCGTCTAATAAAAGGGCATGATGTGCCCTTAGATTGGTTGTATACAATCCATTGAACAATTCTACTGGCTGGCCTCTTGACACCCCCTTGACCCATATCAGCAAGGGGCTGAACGGTTTCAGGCAGTCTCGCAATTGATAAAACCCTGCCAAGGAGATTCATGATGTTTGCGAAAGCTGTAGCGGTATCCCTGCTGACCCTCGCCAGCGCCTCTGTCTTCGCCGCCGAGTGCTCGGTAACTGTCGACTCGACCGACCAGATGTCCTTCAACACCAAGGAAATCACCGTCGACAAGAGCTGCAAGGAATTCACCGTCAAACTGACCCACTCGGGCAACCTGCCGAAAAACGTGATGGGCCACAACCTGGTGATCAGCAAGACTGCCGACATGCAGGGCATTGCTACCGAAGGCATGAGCCAGGGCCTGGACAAGGACTACATCAAGGCTGACAACGCCGCGATCATCGCTCACACCAAGATGATCGGTGCGCCTGAGAAAGAAACCGAAGTGAAGTTCGACGCTACCAAGCTGGAAGCCGGTGGTGACTACAGCTTCTTCTGCACCTTCCCGGGCCACATCTCGATGATGAAGGGCAAGGTTGTCGTCAAGTAATGACAGCTGAGTAGGCCTATCGGGCCTATTCGCGGGCACGCCCGCTCCCACAGGATCACCACACACTCTGAAGGCTGTGTAGTACCTGTGAGAGCGGGCGTGCCCGCGAAGCTTTTCAAGGGGCGAACGGCAGTTCGCGCTTGTGCTGGGTCTTGCGGTAGGTGGCAACGATGATGTCGAACGCCGCCTGATCAACCGGCTGACCATGCAGGAAGGCATCGATCTGCTGGTAGGTCACGCCATGGGACGCTTCGTCCGGCTTGCCCGGTGCCAGGTCCTCAAGGTCTGCAGTCGGCACCTTCTCCACCAGTGACTCCGGCGCACCAAAGCTGCGCGCAATGGCCCGTACCTGGCTCTTCACCAGCCCGCTCAGCGGCGCCAGGTCGCAGGCACCATCACCAAACTTGGTAAAGAAGCCCATCACCGCCTCGGCGGCGTGGTCGGTACCGATCACCAGGCCCGCACGTGCGCCGGCAATGGTGTACTGGGCGACCATGCGCGTACGCGCCTTGACGTTGCCCACCACGAAGTCCACCAGGGTTGGCGAGCCATTCTTCAGTTCTACAACCTCAGCGGCCAGCGCCCTCACTGCCGGGGCAATGTCGACGGTGTGCACTTCATCGGCCTTGATCACGTCCAGGCAGGCCTGGGCGTCATGCTCGTCATGTTGCACCTGGTACGGCAAGCGCACGGCAATGAAGGTGTAGGCCTTGTCGCCGGTCTCGGCGCGCAGCTCGTTGATGGCGCGCTGGGCGAGCAGGGCGGCGGTCAGCGAGTCGACGCCACCGCTGATGCCCAGCACCAGGGTCTTGAGCCGGGCGTTGGCCAGGCAGTCCTTGATGAACGCCACGCGCCGGGCGACTTCGGCCTCAAGTGCGGCAGTGTCGGCGAACGGCGGCTGTACCTTCAGCGCCTGGGCAATCTCTTGCTGAACCGCTTGCATGGGTTACTCCTTGCTGGGGACTTTGAATACGTGGCGCAGGTAGGCGACGAAGTTCTCGTCGCGGCATTGGGTCTTGGCGGCTTCGTCCGAGATCTTGGCCACTGGCGCGCCGTTGCAGTCGGTCATTTTAAGCACGATGCTCATCGGGGCCACACCCGGGATGTCGCAGGTCAGGTTGGTGCCGATGCCAAAACTGACGTTGATGCGACCGCGCAGGGCACGGAATATTTCCAGCGAACGGGTGAGGTTGAGGCCATCGGAAAACACCAGGGTCTTGGTCATCGGGTCGATACCCAGTTTCTGGTAGTGGGCAATGGCCTTCTCGGCCCAGGCCACCGGTTCACCGGAGTCGTGGCGCAGGCCGTCGAACAGCTTGGCAAAGTACAGGTCGAAATCGCCAAGGAAGGCATCCATGGTGATGCAGTCGGTCAGGGCGATGCCGAGCAGCCCGCGGTATTCGCGCACCCAGCAGTCCAGCGCGGCGATCTGGCTGTCGATCAGGCGCGGGCCGAGTTGCTGGTGGGCCATGATCCATTCATGGGCCATGGTGCCCAGTGGCTTGATATCCAGTTTCCATGCCAGGTCGACGTTGCTGGTGCCGACGAAGCGGCCCGGGAAGTCGTCGCGCAGTACCCGCACCACGTCTTCCTGCACACGGCTGGAAAAGCGCCGCCGGGTGCCGAAGTCGGCTACCTGCAGTTCGGCCAGTTCATCGTCACTGGCATGCGCGCGCAGCCAGTCGAACTTGCGGTACAGCTGGTCGCGGGCCTCCGCCAGGCGCATGCGTGGGTGCAGGTGGCGGTTGCGCACTTCGCTGATGATGGCCAGCAGTGGTACTTCGAACAGGATCACATGCAGCCACGGGCCTTTCAGGCGCAGGAACAGCTGGTCGTTTTCGATGCCGATGCGCACGTAGCGCAGGTTGAAGCGAAACAGCCGCAGAAAACGCAGGAAGTCGGGCTTGAGGAAGCTGATGCGCTCGAGGAAGGCCGGCTGGCCATCATCCAGGGTGAGGTCGCTGAGCAGTTCGAGTTGGTGGCGGATCTCGCCAAGATACGGGCGCAGGTCCTCGCCGTTGCGGCAGCGGAATTCCCATTCGACGTCGGCGTCCGGGTAGTTGTGCAGCACGCCCTGCATCATGGTGAGTTTGTAGAAGTCGGTGTCGAGCAGGTTGTGCACGATGCGCTCGGCGAATGCGCTCTCGCTCATCAAGGGGGGCTCCGGAAGCGGCGAATGGCGGACATTGTGCCAGCCTTTTGGGGCTTGTTGTGTCCGTGTTTGCCCGCGAAGAGGCCGGAACAGCCAAAACAGAGGTGTTTTTCCGTGCACCGGCTAGCCTTCAAACGGTGCCGCCTGTAGCAGTCGCGCACCAGCGGTGTGCACTTCGGTGACGTCCGCTGTTACAGGGCGGTTGCACGTAAACACTTGCCAGGGTTGCAATGATGGCACATGGCGGTTGCTCCTTGTCTGTACGTGTGGTGGCGCCTGCCGCGTGGCAGACGGTTGCACGCTCAATAAAGAAAAGGCCGCCGGTCGCCTGCTGGCGCCCAGCACAGTCTGTTTTCCCGGAAGACAAACCCTATGGCACGGCCCTTGCTCTGAGCACAGGGTTGAGAAGTTGTAGTGCCAACCAAAAAAACTCTAGGAGCACCACCTCATGTCGCAGACGTTTTACAAGAAAGGTTTCCTGGCTCTGGCCGTGGCTACAGCACTGGGTGTTTCTTCGTATGTTCAGGCCGACGTCAAGATCGGTGTAGCGGGCCCGATGACCGGGGCGAACGCAGCGTTTGGCGAGCAGTACATGAAAGGTGCGCAGGCAGCGGCCGACAAGATCAACGCCGCCGGCGGCGTGAATGGCGAAAAAATCGTCCTGGTAAAAGGCGATGACGCCTGCGAGCCCAAGCAGGCCGTAGCCGTGGCCAACCGCCTGGTCGACCAGGACAAGGTGATCGGCGTGGTCGGCCACTTCTGTTCCTCCAACACCATCCCGGCCTCCGAGGTGTATGACGAAGCCGGCGTTATCGCCATCACCCCGGGCTCCACCAACCCGCAGGTGACCGAACGCGGCCTGAGCGCCATGTTCCGCATGTGCGGCCGCGACGACCAGCAGGGCATCGTGGCCGGCGACTACATCGTCGATGTACTCAAGGGCAAGAAAGTCGCGGTGCTGCACGACAAGGACACCTACGGCCAAGGCCTGGCCGATGCCACCAAGGCGCAGCTGGAAAAACGTGGCGTGAAGCCTGTGCTGTACGAAGGCCTGACCCGTGGCGAGAAAGACTTCAGCGCCGTGGTGACCAAGATCCGCTCCACCGGTGCCGACGTGGTCTACTTCGGCGGCCTGCACCCGGAGGCTGGCCCGCTGGTACGCCAGCTGCGTGAGCAGGGCCTGAAGGACGTCAAGTTCATGTCCGATGACGGCATCGTCACCGACGAACTGGTGGCCACCGCTGGCGGTGCGCAATACGTCGATGGCGTGTACATGACCTTCGGCGCCGACCCGCGCCTGCTGCCAGACAGCAAGGCGGTGGTTGAAGAGTTCCGCAAGAACGGCACCGAACCTGAAGGCTACACCCTGTATGCCTACGCCTCCCTGGAAGCCCTGGCCGCCGGTTTCAATGGCGCCAAGTCGAACAAGGGCGAAGACGCCGCCAAGTGGCTCAAGGCCAACCCGGTCAAGACGGTGATGGGCGAGAAGAAGTGGGACAGCAAGGGTGACCTGACCGTGTCCGACTACGTGGTCTACCAGTGGGACAAAGACGGTAAATACCACCAGCTGGAAAAACAAAAATAACAACGGCCCACGGCCCGGGCTGATGCTCGGGCCCAAGCCCCGCGGTACCTGTCTTTATTCGTAGATCTGCACAGTTCTGCGCTGCGAGGGCCCCGCACCGGTGGCCCGCGCCGTGGTCGGCGCTCGTGCAATCTCAATCAGGTGAGATTGCGTTATGGATGGTATTTTCCTGCAGCAACTGGTCAACGGCCTGACCCTCGGGTCGGTCTATGGCCTGATCGCCATCGGCTACACAATGGTCTATGGCATTATCGGCATGATCAACTTCGCGCACGGCGAGGTGTACATGATCTCCGCGTACCTCGCGGCGATCAGCCTGGCATTGCTGGCTTACTTCGGTGTCGAGTCGTTCCCCCTGCTGATGCTGGGCACGCTGTTGTTCACCATCGTCGTTACGGGCGTATACGGCTTCACCATCGAGCGCATCGCTTACAAACCCCTGCGTAACTCTACCCGCCTGGCACCGCTGATCAGCGCCATCGGTATTTCGCTGATCCTGCAAAACTATGCACAGATCAGCCAGGGTGCCCGCCAGCAAGGTGTTCCGACCTTGCTTGAAGGTGCCATGCGTGTCGAAGTCGGCACCGGCTTCGTGCAACTGACCTACACCAAGATCTTCATTCTGGTGGCAGCCTTCGTCGGCATGGGCCTGCTCACCTACGTGATCAAGTACACCAAGCTCGGCCGCATGTGCCGCGCCACCCAGCAAGACCGCAAGATGGCCTCGATCCTGGGCATCAACACCGACCGGGTGATTTCCTATGTGTTCGTTATCGGTGCAGTCATGGCCGCGCTGGCCGGCGTGCTGATCACCATGAACTACGGCACCTTCGACTTCTACGCCGGCTTCATCATCGGCATCAAGGCGTTCACCGCCGCTGTGCTCGGTGGTATCGGCTCGCTGCCTGGCGCCATGCTCGGCGGGATCATCCTGGGTATTTCCGAGTCGCTGTTCTCTGGCCTGATCAACTCCGACTACAAGGACGTGTTCAGCTTCTCGCTGCTGGTGATGATCCTTATCTTCCGCCCACAAGGCCTGCTGGGTCGCCCGCTCGTGGCTAAGGTGTGAACATGTCCGTTGCCAAAACTGCCGCTGTTACCGAAACCAAGGGTTTCGACCTTAAACGCAGCCTGCTGGAGACCATCGTCGCCGGCCTGCTGGCACTCATAGTGTTTGGCCCGGTCGTCGGCGTGGTGCTCGACGGCTACAGCTTCAATGCCGAGCCGCGGCGCGTGGCCTGGCTGGTGGGCGGGGTGATGCTGGGGCGCTTCCTGCTCAGCCTGTACCTGCAGACCGCTGCAGGCACGCGCATGCTCCAGGGCTTTGAAAGCGGTGGCTCGGGCGTGCATGTGAACGCACCGGACTACAAGTCGCGCTTGCGTTACATCATCCCCGCGCTGATCGTGATTGCCATTGTGTTCCCGGTGTTTGCCAACAAGTACCTGCTGACCGTGGTCATCCTCGGCCTGATCTACGTGTTGCTGGGCCTTGGCCTTAACATCGTGGTCGGCCTGGCCGGCCTGCTCGACCTGGGTTATGTGGCGTTCTATGCCATTGGTGCCTACGGGTTGGCGCTGGGTTACCAGTATTTGGGCCTGGGCTTCTGGAGCGTACTGCCGCTGGCGGCCATCGCCGCAGCGCTGGCGGGATGTATTCTCGGTTTCCCGGTGCTAAGGATGCACGGTGACTACCTGGCGATCGTGACCCTGGGCTTTGGCGAAATCATCCGCCTGGTGCTGAACAACTGGCTGTCGTTCACCGGTGGCCCCAACGGCATGCCGGCCCCGCCGCCAACCTTCTTCGGCCTGGAGTTTGGCCGTCGGGCCAAGGACGGCGGCGTACCGATTCACGAGTTCTTCGGCTTCGATTACAACGCCAACCTCAAGTTCGTGTTCATCTACGCGGTGCTGTTCATCGTTGTGCTGGCTGTGCTGTACATCAAGCACCGCCTGACCCGCATGCCGGTCGGCCGGGCGTGGGAAGCGCTGCGCGAAGACGAGATCGCCTGCCGTTCGATGGGCCTGAACCACGTACTGGTCAAGCTCTCGGCCTTTACCCTGGGTGCTTCCACTGCCGGCCTGGCCGGGGTGTTCTTTGCCACTTACCAAGGCTTCGTCAACCCGTCGTCGTTCACCTTCTTCGAGTCGGCGCTGATCCTCGCCATCGTCGTACTGGGTGGCATGGGCTCGACGGTGGGCGTGGTGATCGCAGCGTTCGTGCTGACCGTGGCGCCCGAGTTGCTGCGCAGCTTCTCCGAATACCGGGTACTGCTGTTCGGCGTGCTGATGGTGCTGATGATGATCTGGCGACCGCGTGGGCTGATCCGCATCAGCCGTACCGGTGTGACCCCGCGTAAAGGAGTGGCGCCATGAGCGACGATATCATTCTCTCGGTCGACAACCTGATGATGCAGTTCGGTGGCATCAAGGCGCTCAGCGACGTCAGCCTCAAGGTCAAGCGCAACCAGATCTTCGCCCTGATCGGCCCCAATGGCGCGGGCAAGACCACGGTGTTCAACTGCCTGACCGGCTTCTACAAGGCCAGCGGTGGGCGCATCGAGCTGAACGTGCGTGGCACCCACACCAACGTCATCCAGCTGCTTGGCGAGCGCTTCCAGGCGGCGGACTTCGTGTCGCCGGCGCGCTTTGCCAACCGCCTGTACTACAAAATGTTCGGCGGCACCCACCTGGTCAACCGCGCAGGCCTGGCCCGTACCTTCCAGAACATTCGCCTGTTCAAGGAAATGTCGGTGGTGGAAAACCTGCTGGTGGCCCAGCACATGTGGGTCAACCGCAACCTGCTGGCCGGTGTGCTCAACACCAAGGCCTACCGCAAGGCCGAGAGCGATGCGCTGGACCACGCCTTCTACTGGCTGGAAGTGGTCGACCTGGTGGACTGCGCCAACCGCCTGGCCGGCGAGTTGTCTTACGGCCAGCAGCGCCGCCTGGAAATTGCCCGGGCCATGTGCACGCGGCCAAAGATCATCTGCCTGGACGAACCGGCAGCAGGCCTGAACCCGCAGGAAACCGAAGCTCTCAGCCGCATGATCCGTGTGTTGCGGGACGAGCACGACATCACCGTGGTGCTGATCGAGCACGACATGGGCATGGTCATGAGCATTTCCGACCATATCGTGGTGCTGGACCACGGCAACGTGATTGCCGAAGGCGCCCCGCAAGACATCCGCCACAACCCGACGGTGATCGCCGCCTACCTGGGTGCAGACGAAGAGGAACTGGTATGAGTGCGCCCATTCTCGAACTGAAGGACCTGGACGTGTTTTATGGGCCGATCCAGGCACTGAAAAAGGTGTCGATGCACATCAATGAGGGCGAGACGGTCAGCCTGATTGGTGCCAACGGTGCGGGCAAGTCGACCCTATTGATGTCTATTTTCGGCCAGCCTCGGGCAGCGTCGGGGCACATCGTTTATCGCGGCACCGACATCACCCGCAAGTCGTCGCACTACATCGCCTCCAACGGCATCGCTCAGTCGCCGGAAGGGCGCCGGGTGTTTCCCGACATGACCGTCGAGGAGAACCTGATGATGGGCACCATCCCCATCGGCGACAAGCATGCCGACGAAGACATGCAGCGTATGTACGAGCTGTTCCCGCGCTTGAAGGAGCGGCGTAACCAGCGGGCCATGACCATGTCCGGGGGTGAGCAGCAGATGTTGGCGATTGCCCGGGCGCTGATGAGCCGGCCGAAGTTGCTGCTGCTGGACGAGCCGTCGCTGGGGCTGGCGCCGATTGTGGTCAAGCAGATCTTCTCGACCTTGCGCGAGCTGGCCAAGAGCGGGATGACCATCTTTCTGGTGGAGCAGAACGCCAACCATGCGCTGAAGCTGTCGGACCGGGCGTATGTGATGGTCAACGGGCAGATCCGCATGACCGGGACCGGGCAGGAGTTGCTGGTCAACGAAGAGGTGCGCAACGCCTACCTTGGCGGGCACTGAGTTTCATTCGGGGCCGCTGAGCGGCCCCATTCTCAATGTGGACAACTTGCCGTGGGCCTGTTTCCTCATACCCCGGTTTTCCTTCCCGAGCCCATCTTTCCACAGGCCGGATCTTTTCCACGGATAATGTGGAACCGCCTGTGGAAAACATGGTGGCATCTCGCTCAAGCCCTTCAATATCAGGCTCTGTAGAGGCCTGATCATTTTTTGATCATGTCGTGCTTGTGGATGATTTTTCGCGTTTTTTCAAAGCCCTGCAAGCACTTCGATGACAGTGCATGCCTTGTGGATAAGTCTGTGAAAAAACCTTGGATAGAGCGCTGCAGGCGGCATGCTTGAAAGCCTTGCGTCATCATCGAAAAGATATCCACTGACCACGCAGCGCTGAAAGGGTTCCGCACCGTGGACAAGTTGCCCCCAATCCGTGGGGAAAGCCTTGTGGATAACATGCGCATAGCTGGCGCCGGGCCCTCTGCTGCAAGGGTTTGCCGCAGATGAACAAAAAATGAACAGCCGCCTGACTGGCTTGCTGCCCGCGCCCGGCGCGGGCATGCTGCAAAGCTGCCATGACAACCTACCGTGAGGAACAGAGCATGACGTCCACCGTATTCATCACTGGCGCCACGTCCGGTTTCGGCGAGGCCACCGCCCGCCGCTTTGCCGAGGCCGGCTGGAAACTGGTGCTCACTGGCCGTCGCAAGGAGCGCCTGGACGCCCTGTGCGCGGAACTGTCGGCCAAGACCGAAGTGCATGGCCTGGTGCTGGACGTACGTGACCGCAAGGCCATGGAACAGGCCATCGCCACCCTGCCGGCCGGCTTCGACAAGCTGCGCGGCCTGGTGAACAACGCCGGCCTGGCGCTGGGCGTGGATGCGGCGCAGAACTGCAGCCTGGACGACTGGGAAACCATGGTCGACACCAACATCAAGGGCCTGATGTACACCACCCGGCTGCTGCTGCCACGCCTGATCGCCCACGGCCGTGGGGCGTCGATCCTCAACGTGGGGTCGGTGGCGGGCAACTACCCGTACCCGGGCAGCAACGTGTACGGCGGCACCAAGGCTTTCGTTGGCCAGTTCTCGCTGAGCCTGCGCTGCGACCTGCGCGGGACTGGCGTGCGGGTGAGCAACATCGAGCCGGGCCTGTGCGAGAGCGAGTTCTCGCTGGTGCGCTTCGGGGGGGACCAGGCCAAGTACGACGCGACCTACGCGGGTGCCGAGCCGATCCAGCCGCAGGACATTGCCGAGACCATCTTCTGGATCCTCAACCAGCCGGCTCACATCAACATCAATAGCCTGGAGCTGATGCCGGTGAGCCAGGATTGGGCAGGGTTCTCCATCGACCGGTCGGTCAAAGGTTAATGTCAGTCGGTTAAACGACTGGGGCCGGGTTGCGGGCCATCGCCTGCAAGCCAGCTCCCACAGGATTGTGCAATCCTCAGGAGCTGCGCTGTACCTGTGGGAGCTGGCTTGCCGGCGATGGCGTCAGCCCAGGCGCTGCAACCCTTCCAGGCAGGTCGCCAAGTGGTAGGGCGTAGTCGAAGGCATATCATGCCGGCTGACATTACCTTCCCCATCCCGGCATTCATACCAGCCCGCTTCCCGCAGGAACCGCGCTTCCAGCGCCTGCATCTGGCTGGCCAATTTCGCCTCACCCGCCTCACGTAGCACCAGCGCCCGCAGGTACTCCGCCTGCGCCCAGATCCGCTGGGTGGCGTCGATCACCTTGCCATCCACATCCAGCATTGCCAGCACTGCCGCATCTTTCACCCCGTACTGCTCGGCAAAGCCGAATGCCCGGTCGAGGGACGCATGCAGTGGCGTGTCACACAGCAGCGGTGAGGTATGCAGCAGGTAGAACCACTCGAACTGGTGCCCCGGCTCAAACCAGTTATCCACAGCCCCGCGTGGCTTTTCCAGCATCAAGCCGTGGGCCGGTTCGATGAAGTGTGTTTGCAGTGCTTCGCACAATTGCAGCAGCGACTGTTGGGTATGTTCATCATCACGCACCGCCAGCACTTGCAGGAACGCTTCGGCCAGGTGCATCTGCGGGTTCTGCAGCGGGCCGCTGCCCAGGTCGGCCCAGTCTTCGCCCAGGCTGGCTTCGTACAGGCCGTCGTCACGGGCGAACTGCTGGTCGATAATATCCAGCGCAGCGTTCAAGGTGGACTCGACCAGGCTTTCGCGCACCTTGCCCCAATAGTGCGCGCAGGCAAAGACGATGAAGGCGTGGGTATACAGGTCCTTTCGCCGATCCAGCGGCTTGCCCTGGGCGTCGATGCTGTAGAACCAGCCACCGTGCTCGGCGTCGTGGAAATGCTTTTGCAGCGAGCGGAACAAGGCGGCCGCGCGTTCGGCTGCGCCGGGTTGCCCGATGCGGCTGCTGAACAGGTACAGCTGGCGTGCGCAGGCCATCGCCCGGTAGCGCTGCACCGGCAAGGGCTGGTGCTGGGCATCCAGGGCTTCGTAGGGCAGGGCCATGTCGGCATTCCAGCCCGGGCCTTGCCACAGCGGCACGATGCGTTCGGCGAAGTGCTGGTTGAAGCGGGCCAGTTCGGGCAGGGTGAGGCGGGGGTTGGACATTTCGGCGCTCGTCGCTGTCGGGCAGGGCGCCATGGTAGCAGAACTAGGGTTGTGGGTTGCCCAGCCCTTGCCAATGCCGCGCCCCGACAAAGATGAAGCGCAGTTGCTGGGTGATCTTTTCCTGCGGCGTCAGTGCCTGTGGATAACCCGGTTCCGGGCTGTCGATAAGCTCTGGTAGGGTGGCGAACACGGTTTTCACCACCAGGTCGGCCATCACCGCCAGCGCGGCGCTGTCCAGGTGCTGCCAGCGCTTCATGCGCGCAAGGTCGGTGGCCAGGTCGTCGCTGATGTCCTGGCGCAGGCGGGCAATGGCCTGGCGCACGGCTTGTGAACCACCGTACTGCTCGCGGGCCAGGAACAGGAACTGCGCGCGGTGGGCGGCCACCACATCGAGGAAGATGCGCACCGAGGCGTCGGTGATGCCGCCCAGTTCGAATTCGTTTTGCCGTACCAGGCGGATGGTCTGACGGAAGGTTGTGTCGATTTCGGCCACCAGGGCCAGGCCCAAGGCGTCCATGTCGGAAAAATGCCGGTAGAACCCGGTGGGCACGATGCCTGCCGTCTTTGCCACTTCACGCAGGCTGATACTGCCGAACCCCCGGCCGCTCTCCATCAGCAGGCAGGCGGCATCGAGCAGGGCCTGGCGGGTCTGTAGCTTCTGTTCGGCGCGCGGCAGCATGGTGCGGGCTTCTGTGACGGTAAGGCTGGGCACTCTAGTTAAAAAAACAAAGCCCGGTCAATGACCGGGCCTGGAGGGGAGCAAGCGTTGTGACATGAGTTGTTCTTTTCGACCATGGCGATCAGCTCACACGGCTGAGTTCAACCAGACGATCCGAACCACCTTCAGCTACGCGGCCACTGCGTTCGATCAGGCGATCAGAGCCACCTTCGGCGACACGGCCACTGCGTTCGATCAGGCGGTCAGAACCCCCTTCGGCGACACGGCCACTGCGTTCGATCAGGCGGTCAGAACCACCTTCGGCTACGGTTTTCAGCGGTTGGGCGATTTCGGCAGCGCTGGAGCGCGACTCAGCGGTCAGGTGTTGTTCGGCGGCGGGCAGGGCAAAAGCGTTGGCAGCCAGGATGGACAGGGTCAGGGTCAGCAGATGGCGTTTCATGATGTCGGTGCTCCTCTCGGGGGCTGGAAAGTGGGTACGAAGCCAATGCTACGCCGCGTAACGCCAGAGAGAAGTTCATACGGGTAATGGTAACAATCGACCGCATTGATAGAGGTTTGAAAAGGCTCTATCCCGTACATTTCAGGGATGGGTAGGGCGAATTTCCCCTGCTGCGGGCGGGTAACAGGTAGGGCCTGGCGCGACAAATTGCTGAGCAAAAGGCCAGGAAAAACTTCGCTATCATGGCGCCATCGATAAAACCCTGCGGGTTTTCATCAGTCCCAGATACTAAGTGCCACCGCTGCGCCCGTTTTGTGCCATGCCGCAAGGAGAACCCCGCAATGACGCGTCCCGCCAGAATTCTCGTCTGGACTCTCACCAGCCTGCTGACACTGCTGGCGATCCTGGTGGTTGTGATTGCCACCTTTGACTGGAACCGCGTCAAGCCGCTGCTGAATGAGAAGGTTTCCGAGGCCCTGCACCGGCCTTTTGCGATCAATGGCAACCTTGACGTGCAGTGGCATACCGACCCCGAGGAAGGTGGCTGGCGTGCCTGGGTGCCATGGCCGCACTTCATCGCCGAAGACCTGACGTTGGGCAACCCCGACTGGCTCAAGGAGCCGAAGATGGTCGGCCTGGAGCGTGTCGAGTTCCGCCTGGCGCCGTTGCCGTTGCTGTTCCAGCAGATCAGCATCCCGCGCATCAACCTCACCAAACCTACGGCCAGCCTCACCCGCCTGGCCGATGGCCGGGCCAACTGGGCCTTTGACCTCGGGCCAAAGGACGAAAACGCAGAACCTTCAAAATGGCAGCTGGACATCGGCGCCATCGGTTTCGACCAGGGCAATGTCAGCTTCGACGACCAGACCCTGCACACCAGCATGAAGGTGCAGATCGACCCGCTGGGCAAGCCGATCCCGTTCAGCGAAATCGTCGGCAAGGCCAGCGCCGAGAAAGCCGGTGGTGCCCAGGACTACGCCTTCGGGCTAAAGGCCCAGGGCCGCTACAAGGGCCAGCCGGTGTCCGGCACTGGCAAAATCGGCGGCCTGTTGGCCTTGCAGGACGCCAGCCAGCCGTTCCCGCTGCAGGCCGACGTGCGGATTGCCGATACCCATGTGGTGCTCGCCGGTACCCTGACCGATCCACGCAACCTCGGTGCCCTCGACCTGCGCCTGCGCTTGTCCGGCGCCAGCCTGGGTAACCTCTATCCATTGACCGGCGTGACCCTGCCAGACACCCCGGCCTACTCCACTGACGGCCGCCTCAACGCCAACCTCCACGCGGCGCAAGGGGCGACATTCAACTACCGGGGCTTCAACGGCAAGATCGGTGACAGTGATATCCACGGTGACCTGGCCTTCGTCGCCAGCCAGCCACGGCCCAAGCTGTCGGGCAACCTGGTTTCGAACCAGTTGCTGTTCAAGGACCTGGCACCGCTGATCGGTGCAGACTCCAACGCCGAACAGAAGGCCCGTGGCGGTGCCAGCAAACAGCCGACCGGCAAGGTGCTGCCGGTGGAAGAGTTCCGCACCGAGCGCTGGCGCGCCATGGACGCGGATGTCACCTTTGCGGGCAAGCGCATCGTGCACAGCGCGCAACTGCCGTTCAATGACTTGTCGGCCCACGTGATTCTGGAGGACGGCCTGCTGCGCCTGGAGCCCCTGCGGTTTGGCGTGGCGGGCGGCAACCTGGCCTCAAAGATCCGCCTGGACGGGCGCAACGTGCCATTGCAGGGACATGCCCAGCTGACTGCACGTGGTTTCAAGCTCAAGCAACTGTTCCCTTCCTTTGCACCGATGCAGACCAGCTTTGGCGAGCTGAACGGTGATGCTGACATCCGCGGCCGTGGCAACTCGGTAGCGGCTTTGCTGGGCACGGCCAATGGTGACCTGCGCATGCTGATCAACGATGGCGCCATCAGTCGCAGCCTGATGGAGATTGCCGGTTTGAATGTGGGCAACTACGTGGTCGGCAAACTGTTTGGTGACGAGGATGTGAAAATCAATTGTGCGGCGGCGGATGTGGGGATTAAAGATGGCCTGGCCACAACGCGCCTGTTCATCTTCGATACCGAGAACGCCATTATCTACATCAACGGTACGGCCAATTTCGCCAGCGAGCAGCTGGACTTGAAAATCACACCAGAATCGAAAGGGCTGCGGCTGTTCTCGCTGCGCTCGCCGCTGTATGTGCGCGGGCCGTTTGCCAAGCCCAGCGCAGGTGTACAGGCGCTGCCGTTGGCGCTACGCGGTGCGGGAATGGTGGCGCTCGGTGTCGTGGCCGGCCCGGCGGCGGGGTTGCTGGCGCTGATTGCGCCTAGCAGCGGGGATGATCCTAACCAGTGCACGCCGTTGTTGCAGCAAATGAAGGCGGGCAAGGCGCCGGCGGCGGTGAAAGGGCGGAAATAGCAGGGGGCCGCTGTGCGGCCTATCGCGACACAAGGCCGCTCCTACAGGGGAATGCGATCCCTTGTAGGAGCGGCCTTGTGTCGCGATGGGCTGCAAAGCAGCCCCTTGCGATTACAGCCCCTGTAACAGATCGGACATGTCGTCCGCGTGCTCTTCTTCCTGCGCCAGGATGTCCTCGAAGATGCGCCGCGTAGTCGGGTCTTTGTCGCCGATGTACTGAATGATCTCGCGGTAGCTATCAATGGCAATCCGCTCGGCCACCAGATCCTCCAGCACCATCTCCTTCAACGAATTACCCGCCACATATTGGGCATGGGAATTCTTGCTCAGGTTATCCGGGTTGAAATCCGGCTCCCCGCCCAGCTGCACGATGCGCTCCGCCAGTTTGTCGGCATGCTCGGCTTCCTGGTTGGCATGCTCCAGAAACTCGCTGGCCGCCACACTGGCCTTGATGCCGCTGGCCATGAAGTAGTGGCGCTTGTAGCGCAGCACGCAGACCAGTTCGGTGGCCAGTGACTCGTTCAGCAGGCGCAGGATCTCCGTGCGGTCGGCGTTGTAGCCTTCGGTCACCGCGCCTTGCTCGACATGCTGGCGGGCACGCTCGCGCAGGGTTTGCACATCGGTCAGTTCAACGTTGCTCATGGTTATCTCCAGACGGGTCAGGACGGTAGATGAGGGGGGGACTCAGGCGCCATGCAAGGCGTCGCTGTCCTCTTGGCGTTGTTTGCAGGTTTTGAAACCCTTGGCGTCGACATGGCCGGTGGCGTCGAAGCGCACGTAGTAGGGCTGCTGCTTGCCGTCGCGGTTGAGGATGTAGTCGTTGCAGGTGCCCCCGTGCGGCAGGTCGATCACGTTCGACGGGCTGCCGCCGATGGCGATGACCTTCTGCATGGTCATGCCGTGTTCCACTTGCTTGACCAGCGGCTCGTCGCGGTAGGTGACGTAGTCCACCGGGTTTTCCGGGCGGCTGCCGCAGGCGGCCAGGGTGGCGCTTGCCAGAAGAATTGCCAGGGTCTGCTTGTACATGGTCCCGCTCCGTGCAAAGGGTCTGTATGGTTTGGAACCACAGCGCGCGCCCGGAGTTCGATTGCGATGGTCATGATGGCCGCTGTAGTGTGGGCCGGTCGTCCACGGAAAGGGGCTGGGGCAATGCAGCAGGAATTGGCCACGCGATACCCGTTGGTGCTGGTGCCGGGCATGCTCGGGTTTGTCCGGTTGGTGCTCTACCCGTACTGGTTCGGCATCGTGCCGGCCCTGCGCAAGGGTGGGGCACGGGTGTTTCCGGTGCAGGTTTCGCCGCTGCACTCAAGTGAAGTGCGTGGCGATCAGTTGCTGGCGATCATCGAAGACATTTGCCAGCGCACCGGCGCCGCCAAGGTCAACCTCATCGGCCATAGCCAGGGTGCGCTGAGTGCGCGCTACGCTGCGGCCAAGCGGCCGGATCGGGTGGCTTCGGTCACCTCGGTGGCTGGCCCCAACCATGGTTCCGAGCTGGCTGACCACCTGGAACGCACGGCACCGGGCGATTCCCCTCAGGGTCGTATTCTCAAGGCCGTATTGCATGGTTTTGCCGTGTTGCTGGTGTGGCTGGAAACCGGCTGGCGCCGCGACCCGCTGCCGGTGGATGTGCATGCCTCGCACCAGTCGCTGACCAGCGCCGGGGTGGCGCTGTTCAACCAGGTTTATCCACAGGGCCTGCCGCAGACCTGGGGTGGGGAAGGGGCGTATGAAGTCGATGGTGTTCGCTATTACTCTTGGTCCGGCACCTTGCAGCCCGGCCTGACCGACCAGGGGCGCAACCGCTTAGACGGCAGCAACCGATTCTGCCGCCTGTTCGCGCGCAGTTTCGTCAAGGAAAAGGGCCAATGTGACGGCATGGTCGGGCGTTTCAGTTCGCACCTGGGCCAGGTGATTGGCGACGACTACCCGTTGGACCATCTGGATATCGTCAACCAGTCGCTCGGCGCCGTGGGCAAAGGTGCAGAGCCGGTGCGGCTGTTCACTGAACATGCCGCCCGGCTCAAGGCTGCAGGCCTTTAGCGGCGAATGGGCGTGGTCCATCGCTCGGCCAGCACCACCCCGGCCAAGGTCAGCAAGCCGCCGACCAGGTGATAGCGGGCCAGTTGTTCGTCAAGCACCACGGCGGCGATTACTGCGGTGACAACCGGCAGCAGGTTGAAGAACAGCGTGGTGCGACTTGGCCCCAGACGATGCACCGCTTGCATCCACACCAGCGGCGCGATCATCGAGGCCAGCACGCAGGCGTACAGCACCAGGCCGATGTTGTGTCTGTTCAGGCCGGTCTTGTCCGACAGCAGGAACAACGGCAGCAGCACGACGATGGCCACCAGCACCTGCAGGTACAGCAACTGCAGGGGCGGCAGGCGTAGCTGCCATTTCTTCAGCAGGAAGCTGTACAGCGCGTAAGCCAGGGTGGCCACCAGCATCAGCAGGTCACCGCTGTTCAGGCCGTGCGCCAGCAGGCTGGCAGGATGGCCGGCGCTGACCACTTCCAGTACGCCAAAGAACGACACCGCTGCGCCCAGCAGGGCACCGTAGCTCAGGCGCTGGCCCAGCCAGGCGATGGAAAGTGCCAGTGACATCAGCGGCATCAGCGAGAGGATGATGCCCATGTTGGTGGCGCTGGTAATGCCGGCGGCGAAATAGGCCAGGCTCTGGTACATCGCCATGCCCAGCACCCCCAGCGCGAACACCTTGCCCAGGTGCGGGCGGATCGCCGCGCGGTTGCGCCACACGGCGGACATCTTGGTGACCACGGTGTTGCCGGCCCAGATGAGGATGGCGGTGAGGGGGAACAGGTAGTTCATGGAACAGGTATTCGGAAAAGCAGATTTTGGAGGCGTTCGCCTTCGATAGCGGCGGCGCCTTTGAGATAGAGCGCCGCCCGCGCGGCGCTCGATCTTTGCACCACTTTGCACCACCTAAAAACTCAAGTCAGGCATCTCTTGGCTACACTCAGCTCGACCCCCGTGCATCGGGCGCGGAGCGAAGGAGACCACTCCATGAAAGTACTGCACATTCCATTACTGGTGCTGGCCGTGCTGTTCAGCGCCCAAGGCTTCGCGGCCAACACCGCGCAGCAGGAAAAGATGAAAACCTGCAACGCCGACGCCACCGCCAAGGCCCTCAAGGGCGATGATCGCAAAGCTTTCATGAGCACCTGCCTGAAAAAGGACGTGCCGCAAACCCAGCAAGAGAAGATGAAAACCTGCAACGCCGACGCCACCACCAAGGCCCTGAAGGGTGACGAACGCAAAGCCTTCATGAGCGACTGCCTGAAGAAGAAATGACCTGCGCCTATGCCTGCAGGCGCAAGGCTGGCAGACTGCGGGCATTCCCGCTGTCTGCCGTCGAGGCTGTATGACCTTTACCCCCCGTCAGATCACCCTGGCCAGCCTGATCATCGTCATGGCCGGGCTGCTGCTGGCCTTGCCCCTGAAGTTGCTGCCCAGCCTGCTTGCCGGCCTGCTGGTGTTCGAGCTGGTCAACATGCTCACCCCGCGCCTGCAACCGCTGCTGGCCGGCCAACGCGCCCGCTGGCTGGCCGTGGCGCTACTCGGTACGCTGGTGGTCAGTACCCTGACGCTGCTGATTGCCGGTGCCTTCAGCTTCTTGCTGCACGAGGCAGAAAACCCCGGCGCCTCGCTGGACAAGTTCATGGCCCTGGTCGAGCGCGCCCGTGGGCAACTGCCGCCCTTCATCGAGGGCTACCTGCCCGCCAGCGCCGCCGAGTTCAAGGTGGCCATCGGTGACTGGATCAAGAGCCACCTGAGCGATCTGCAACTGGTGGGCAAGGGCATGGCGCACATGTTCGTGACACTGCTGATCGGCATGATCCTCGGTGCCATCATCGCGTTGCAGCGCATCCCTGATGTTTCGCGGCGCAAGCCCCTGGCGGCGGCGCTGTTCGAGCGCCTCAATCTCCTGGTGAAGGCGTTTCGCAACATCGTCTTCGCGCAGATCAAGATCTCGCTGCTCAACACGGTTTTCACCGGCATCTTCCTGGCGGTGGTGATGCCGCTGTTCGGCGTGCACCTGCCGCTGACCAAGACGCTGATCGTGCTGACCTTCCTGCTGGGCTTGCTGCCGGTGATCGGCAACTTGATGTCTAACACCCTGATCACCATTGTGGGCTTGTCGCTGTCGATCTGGGTGGCGGCGGCGGCGCTGGGCTACCTGATTGTCATCCACAAGGTCGAGTACTTCCTCAACGCGCGGATCGTGGGGGGGCAGATCAGTGCCAAGGCGTGGGAGTTGTTGCTGGCGATGCTGGTGTTCGAGGCGGCATTCGGGTTGCCTGGGGTGGTGGCGGGACCGATCTACTACGCCTACCTGAAGAGTGAGCTGAAGCGGGCCGAGCTGGTCTGATTCTTCACTGACCTGTGCCGGCCCTTTCGCGGGCAAGCCCGCTCCACAGGTACAGCACAGGTCTCAGGTACTGTGCGGTCCCTGTGGGAGCGGGCTTGCCCGCGAAGAGGCCGGTACATGCCATAGAGATGTATCAGGCTGCGCCGTACCGCTTGCGCGCCTCGATGGCCAGCCCACTACCAATGCTGCCAAAGATATTGCCTTCCACATGCCGAGCATTCGGCAGCATCGCCGCAACGCTGTTGCGCAGCGCTGGAATACCGCTGGAACCGCCAGTGAAGAACACCGTGTCCACCTGGCCTTCGCTCACGCCAGCCTTGGCCAGCAGCTCGGTCACGCTACCCCGCACTCGCTCCAGCAGCCCTTCGATCGCTTCTTCGAACAGCACACGGGTCAACTCTGCCGTCAGCTCAGGCTCGACACGGCGAAGGTCGATGTGGCGGCTTTCACTGTTGGTCAGCTCGATCTTGCTGGCCTCGACTTCCATCGCCAACCAGTGCCCTGCGCGCTGTTCGATCAGCTTGAACAGGCGGTCGATGCCAAAACTGTCTTCGATGTCATAGCGCATGCTGCCCAGCGCCAGCTGCGACTTCTGCGAGTACAGGGCGTTGATGGTGTGCCAGGTGGCCAGGTTGAGGTGGTAGCTGGTGGGCATCAGCGCGCCGCTCTTCATGCGGCTGCCGTAGCCGAACAGCGGCATCACGCCCTGCAGGCTCAGCTGCTTGTCGAAGTCGGTACCGCCAATGTGCACACCGCCGGTGGCGAGGATGTCGCTCTGGCGCTCGGCGACCAGGTGGCGCTCGGGCGACAGACGGATCAGGGTGAAGTCGGACGTACCACCGCCGATGTCGACGATCAGCACCAGTTCTTCGCGGCTGATGCTCGACTCATAGTCGAAGGCTGCGGCAATCGGCTCGTACTGGAACGACACATCCTTGAAACCGATCTTGCGCGCTACGTCGGCCAGGGTGTCTTCGGCTTCCTGGTCGGCAGCCGGGTCTTCGTCGACGAAGAACACCGGGCGGCCCAGCACCACCTGGTCGAATTCGCGGCCAGCGGCAGCTTCGGCGCGCTTTTTCAGCTCGCCGATGAACATGCCCAGCAGGTCCTTGAACGGCAGGGCGCTGCCCAGCACGCTGGTGTCGTGCTTGATCAACTTGGAGCCCAGCAGGCTCTTCAGCGAGCGCATCAGGCGGCCTTCGTAGCCTTCCAGGTACTCGTGCAGTGCCAGGCGGCCATACACCGGGCGACGTTCCTCGATGTTGAAGAACACCACCGAGGGCAAGGTGATCTTGCCGTCTTCCAGGGCGATCAGCGATTCCACGCCAGGGCGATGCCAGCCGACCGTGGAGTTGGAGGTGCCAAAGTCGATGCCCAGGGCGCGGGCCGGGGATACGTCAGACATGGGGAATGAGCTTCCGGAGGCAAAACGGCCGCGCAGTGTATGCCAGTTGGCTACAGAATCAAGACCAGTCGTCTGCCATGGGGCAAACCCAAAGCGGCCTTGAAAGGCTATGCTTGACCCCTATCTTCAGTGGCAACACGCACATTTATATTGGTGATCCATAAATGGACTTCAAAGACTATTACAAGATACTTGGCGTAGAGCCCACGGCGGACGACAAGGCGATCAAGGCCGCGTACCGCAAGCTGGCCCGTAAGTATCACCCCGATGTCAGCAAGGAGCGCGACGCCGAGGACAAATTCAAAGAGGCCAACGAGGCCTACGAAGTGCTGGGCGACGCGCAGAAACGTGCCGAGTTCGACGAAATCCGCAAGTACGGCGGCCAGCATGGCCGGCCGTTCCAGGCACCACCGGGCTGGGAAAGCCGTGGCGGTGGCGGCGGCTTCGAGGGCGGCGACTTCTCCGACTTCTTCAGCTCGATCTTCGGTGGGCGAGGGGGTGGCAACCCTTTCGGCGGCGCCCGTCAGCAACAACGCAGTGCCGGCAGGCGAGGGCAGGACGTGGAGCTTGAACTGGCGGTGTTTCTTGAAGAGACCCTGAGCAAGGAGTCCAAGCAGATCAGCTTCCAGGTGCCGCAAACCAATGCCATGGGCCAGCGCACCGGCTTCACCACCAAGACGCTGAACGTGAAGATCCCGGCCGGGGTGACCGACGGCGAGCGTATCCGCCTTAAAGGCCAGGGCGCACCGGGCAGCGGTGGCGGGGCCAATGGCGACCTGTTCCTGACCATCCGCATGGCACCGCACCCGCTGTTTGATGTCGAAGGCCATGACCTGATCATCACTGTGCCACTGGCACCGTGGGAGGCGGCACTGGGCACCAAGGTGGCGGTGCCGACCCTGGACGGCAAGATCAACCTGACCATCCGCCCCGACAGCCAGAGCGGTCAGCGCCTGCGCGTACCGGGCAAAGGCCTGGCGAACAAGCAGGGCGAGCGCGGCAACCTTTACGCGCAGCTCAAGGTGGTCATGCCGACGACTTCTGACGAATCTACCCGTGAACTGTGGGCCAAGCTTTCCGAAAAGGCCGCGTTCAACCCGAGGGCACAATGGAGTAAGTGATCATGAGCAGCACCCTGATCGTTCAACTGGACATGCGTACCCTGTGTCAGGAAGCCGATGTCACGGCGGACTGCGTGATCGAAATCGTCGAGCACGGCATTGTCGAACCCTCCGGGCGAACGCCTGAGGACTGGTTGTTCGACGATCAGGCGCCGCTGCTGACCCGGCGTGCAGCCAAGCTGCACCAGGAGCTGGAACTGGAGTGGGAAGGGGTGGCGCTGGCGCTGGAGCTGTTGCAGGAGGTGCAGGCGCTGCGCAGCGAGAACAGCATGCTGCGCCAGCGGCTGGGCAGGTTTACCCAGATGTGAGTGTGTTTGCCTGCACCGGCCTCTTCGCGGGCAAGCCCGCTCCCACAGGTACTGCACAGGTCTCGGGGAATGTGCGATCCCTGCGGGAGCGGGCGTGCCCGCGAAGAGGCCAGTTTAGACAACATCAATCTCAGGTTGGCTCTGCACCTGGGTTCAGCACCAGCTGCATGAAGGTCAAATCCAGCCACCGGCCAAACTTCACCCCCACCTGTGGCATCTGCCCGGTCACCACAAACCCCAGCCGCTCATGCAGGCGCACCGAGGCCGCATTGCCACTTTCGATGGCTGCGACCATCACATGCTTGCCGCAACCGCGTGCCCGCTCGACCAACGCCGCCATCAACGCCGGCCCCAACCCCTTGCCACGCTGGTCACCCCGCACATACACCGAGTGCTCCACCGTCAGGCGAAACCCTTCGAACGGCCGCCAGTCGCCAAACGAGGCATACCCCAGTACCCCCGTCTCATCCACCGCCACCAAGATCGGATACCCCTGCTGCGCGCGTGCATCGAACCAGGCCTGGCGGTTGGCCAAGTCTACCGGGGTTTCGTTCCAGATCGCCGTGGTGTTGCGCACGGCGTCGTTGTAGATGCTGAGGATGCCTGGCACGTCGGCAGGCAGGGCATCGCGTAATTCGTAACTCATGACAGCGTCTCGCAGGGTCGTTGCTTGCAGATTAAATGGTTACCAGCCCACGCACACCTTCGGCCTGCATGTTTTCGCCACGGCCGCGCTGGACGATCTCACCGCGGGCCATGACCAGGTACTGGTCGGCCAGTGCTTCGGCAAAGTCGTAGAACTGCTCCACCAGCAGAATCGCCATGTCACCGCGCTCGGCCAGGCGGCGGATGACTGCGCCGATTTCCTTGATGACCGAGGGCTGGATGCCTTCGGTCGGCTCGTCGAGGATCAGTAGGCGCGGGCGGCTGGCCAGGGCGCGGCCGATGGCCAGTTGTTGTTGCTGGCCGCCCGACAGGTCACCGCCACGGCGTTGCTTCATCTGCTCCAGTACCGGGAACAGCTCGTAGATGAACGTGGGGACTTCGCGGGCTTCACGGGCCGGGAAGCGGGACAGGCCCATCAGCAGGTTTTCCTCGACGGTGAGGCGCGGGAAGATCTCGCGGCCCTGGGGTACATAGGCGATACCGGCATGTACTCGTTGCTGGGGCTTGAGGCGGGTGATGGGTTTGCCTTCCCATTCGATGCTGCCATCGCGGGCGGGTACCAGGCCCATCAGGCAGCGCAGCAGGGTGGTCTTGCCCACACCATTGCGGCCCAGCAGGCAGGTGACTTCGCCGACCTTGGCTTCGAAGGACAGGCCCCGGAGAATGTGGCTGCCGCCGTAGTACTGGTGCAGCGTATCGATTTTCAGCATGTCATGTCCTTGGAATAGATCATCGGCCGAGGTACACCTCAACCACCCGCTCATCCGCCTGCACCTGCTCCAGCGACCCTTCTGCCAGCACACTGCCCTGGTGCAGCACGGTCACATGGTCGGCAATGCTCCCCACAAACCCCATGTCATGCTCCACCACCATCAGCGAGTGCTTGCCGGCCAGGCTTTTGAACAGCTCGGCGGTGAACTCGGTTTCGGCATCGGTCATGCCGGCCACCGGTTCGTCCAGCAGTAGCAATTGCGGCTCTTGCACCAGCAACATGCCAATCTCCAGGAACTGCTTCTGCCCATGGGACAGCAAGCCGGCCTGGCGCTGAGCCAGGGGCAGCAGACGCAAGGTGGTCAGCACCTCTTCGATACGCTGGCGCTGCTCACCGCCCAGGCGCGCGGCCAGGCTGGCCCACACCGACTTGTCGGTCTTCAGCGCCAGTTCCAGGTTTTCGAATACCGTAAGCGCCTCGAATACCGTGGGCTTCTGGAACTTGCGGCCAATGCCGGCCTGGGCGATCTGGTATTCGCTCATGCGGGTCAGGTCGAGGGTATCGCCAAAATAGGCGCTGCCGGTGTCGGGGCGGGTCTTGCCGGTGATCACGTCCATCATCGTGGTCTTGCCGGCGCCGTTGGGGCCGATGATGCAACGCAGTTCGCCCACGCCGATGTACAGGTTCAGCGCGTTGAGTGCCTTGAAGCCATCGAAGCTGACGCTGATGTCCTCCAGGCTCAGCACCGTGCCGTGGCGGGTATCCAGGCCGGCCTTGCGGCTCTGGCCCAGGCCGATGGCCTCACGCCCGGCGCCGAGGGTGTCGAACACGGGTTCCAGCATGAATTCCGGGTGGACCGGGGGTACGCCTCTCATGGCTGGCTCCTTTTCTTCAGCAGGCCGACCACGCCCTTGGGCAGGTACAGGGTGACAAGGATGAACAGTGCGCCAAGGAAGAACAGCCAGAACTCCGGGAAGGCCACGGTGAACCAGCTTTTCATGCCATTGACTAGGCCGGCACCGAACAACGGGCCGATCAGCGTGCCGCGCCCGCCCAGGGCCACCCACACGGCGGCTTCGATGGAGTTGGTCGGCGACATCTCGCTGGGGTTGATGATGCCCACCTGTGGCACGTACAGCGCACCCGCCAGGCCGCACAGTACAGCGCTCAGCACCCACACCAGCAGCTTGAAGCCACGCGGGTCGTAGCCGCAGAACATGAGGCGGTTTTCGGCATCGCGCACGGCGGTGAGCAGGCGGCCGAATTTGCTGCGGGTCAGGCGCCAGCACAGGTACAGGCTGGCCAGCAGCAACCCGACGGTGAGCAGGAACAGCACCGCGCGGGTGCCTTGCGCGGTAATGTCGAAACCGAGAATGGTGCGGAAGTTGGTGAAGCCGTTGTTGCCGCCAAAGCCGGTTTCGTTGCGGAAGAACAGCAGCATGCCGGCGAACGTCAGGGCCTGGGTCATGATTGAGAAGTACACGCCCTTGATCCGCGAGCGGAAGGCAAACCAGCCGAACACCAGCGCCAGCAGCCCCGGCGCCAGCACCACCAGGCACAGGGCCCAGGCGAAATGCTGGGTACCGGCCCAGTACCACGGCAGCTCGGTCCACGACAGAAAGGTCATGAACCCCGGCAGGCCGTCACCGGCCGCCTGGCGCATCAGGTACATGCCCATGGCGTAGCCGCCCAGGGCGAAGAACAGGCCGTGGCCCAGCGACAGCAAGCCGGCGTAGCCCCAGACCAGGTCCAGGGCCAGGGCGACGATGGCGTAGCAGAGGATCTTGCCGACCAGGGTCAGGGTGTAGGCCGACACTTGCAGGGCATGGTCTGCCGGCAGCAGTGACAACAGCGGCAGGGCGACCAGCAGTAGGACGACGAGGGCGCCGATGGCCAGCGTCAGGCGCGGGCCGGCCTTTTGCGTAGCGGTGACAAGCAGTGGCTGGTTCATCAGTCGATTACCCGTCCCTTGAGGGCGAACAGGCCTTGCGGGCGCTTCTGGATGAACAGAATGATCAACGCAAGGATGAGGATCTTGCCAAGCACTGCACCGATCTGCGGCTCCAGCAGCTTGTTGGCGATGCCAAGGCCGAAGGCGGCCCAGAGGCTGCCGGCCAGTTGGCCGACGCCGCCCAGCACCACCACCAGGAACGAGTCGATGATGTAGCTCTGGCCCAGGTCCGGGCCCACGTTGCCGACCTGGCTCAAGGCCACGCCGCCGAGCCCGGCAATGCCAGAGCCCAGGCCGAAGGCGAGCATGTCGACGCGCCCGGTGGACACGCCGCAGCAGGCGGCCATGTTGCGGTTCTGGGTGACAGCGCGCACGTTCAGGCCCAACCGTGTGCGGTTGAGCAGCAGCCAGGTGAGCAGCACCACGGCCAGGGCAAAGCCGATGATGACCAGGCGGTTGTACGGCAGCACCAGGTTGGGCAGCAGCTGGATGCCCCCCGACAGCCAGGCCGGGTTGCTCACCTCGACGTTCTGCGCGCCGAACAGCAGGCGGATGGCCTGGATCAGGATCAAGCTGATGCCCCACGTAGCCAGCAGGGTTTCCAGCGGGCGGCCGTAGAGGTGGCGAATGACCGTGCGCTCCAGCGCCATGCCCACCCCGGCACTGATCGCGAAGGCCACCGGCAGGGCAATCAGCGGGTAGAACTCGATGGCGCCCGGGGCGTAGCGTTGCACTAGCACCTGGACCATGTAGGTGCTGTAGGCGCCCAGCATCAGCATTTCGCCGTGTGCCATGTTGATCACCCCGAGCAGGCCGAAGGTGATGGCCAGGCCAAGCGCGGCCAACAGCAGGATCGAGCCCAGCGACAGGCCGCTGAAGGCCTGGCCGAGCAGCTCGCCGACCAGCAGCTTGCGCTTGACCTGGGCCAGGCTGGTTTCGGCAGCGGTGCGCACCCCTGGGTCGCTTTCTGCATCGGGCTGCAGCAGGGCTTCGAGGCGGGTGCGGGCCAGCGGGTCACCGGTTTCGCCCAGCAGGCGCACGGCGGCCAGGCGTACTGCCGGCTCGCTGGCGCCCAGTTGCAGGTTGGCCAGGGCCAGGCCGAGGGCGGCGTGCACCGCGGCGTCGGGTTCGCTGGCGAAGCGCCGGTCGAGGAAGGCCATTTGCGCGGGTTGTGCGCTTTTTTGCAGTTGCTGGGCGGCGGCCAGGCGGGTGTCGCTGTTGTCGCTGAGCAACTGGTGGCTGGCCAGGGCGTTGTCGATCAGGCCGCGCAGGCGGTTGTTCAGGCGTACTTTGCGGGTGTCGTCAGCGGCGATGCGGCCTTGGCGCAGGTTTTCGAGCAGCGGCAGGCGAGTGGCATCGGGTTGCGCCGCCCAGCCTTCGAGCAGGGTGGCCTGCTCGGCGGACTTGGCGGTGAGGAAGAATTCGCCCTCGCTGGCCTGGGTTGCCAGGGGCAATAGCAGGAGCAGGGTGAGCAGGAGTCTGAGCATGCGGGTAATCCTGGTAATCGGCGTTGGATTCTTCGCGGGCAAGCCCGCTCCCACAGGTACGGTGGACGGTTTGAAAACTGCGCGGTCCCTGTGGGAGCGGGCTTGCCCGCGAATGGGCCGCACAGCGGCCCCGTACACTCAGTTACCTTTCACTGCGTAATCGGGGCGCTTGTCATTGCCCGGAATGAACGGGCTCCACGGCTGCGCCCGCAGCGGCTGCTCGGTTTCCCACACCACGCTGAACTGCCCGTCATCCTGAATCTCGCCGATCATCACCGGCTTGTGCAGGTGGTGGTTGGTCTTGTCCATGGTCAGGGTGAAGCCCGATGGCGCCTTGAAGGTTTGCCCGGCCAGCGCTTCACGCACCTTGTCCACATCGGTGGACTTGGCTTTTTCCACGGCTTGCGCCCACATGTGGATACCTACGTAGGTGGCCTCCATCGGGTCGTTGGTCACGGCCTTGTCGGCGCCCGGCAGGCCCTTGGCCTTGGCGTAGGCCTTCCAGTCGGCAACGAACTTCTGGTTGACCGGGTTATCCACAGACTCGAAGTAGTTCCAGGCGGCCAGGTGGCCCACCAGCGGCTTGGTGTCGATGCCGCGCAGCTCTTCTTCGCCTACCGAGAACGCCACCACCGGCACGTCGGTGGCCTTCAGGCCCTGGTTGGCCAGTTCCTTGTAGAACGGCACGTTGGAGTCGCCGTTGACCGTGGAGATGACCGCCGTCTTGCCGCCAGCGGAGAACTTCTTGATGTTGGCGACGATGGTCTGGTAATCGGCGTGACCGAACGGCGTGTACACCTCTTCGATGTCCTTGTCGGCCACACCCTTGCTGTGCAGGAAGGCGCGCAGGATCTTGTTGGTGGTGCGCGGGTAGACGTAGTCGGTGCCCAGCAGGAAGAAGCGCTTGGCGCTGCCGCCGTCTTCGCTCATCAGGTATTCCACAGCCGGGATGGCTTGCTGGTTGGGGGCAGCGCCGGTGTAGAACACGTTCGGCGACATCTCTTCACCCTCGTACTGCACTGGGTAGAACAGCAGGCCGTTCAGCTCTTCGAACACGGGCAGTACCGACTTGCGCGACACCGAGGTCCAGCAGCCGAACACCACGGCGACTTTGTCCTGTGTCAGCAGTTGGCGGCTTTTTTCGGCGAACAGCGGCCAGTTGGAGGCCGGGTCGACCACGACCGGCTCTAGCATCTTGCCGTTCACACCACCCTTGGCGTTGATCTCGTCGATGGTCATCAGCGCCATGTCCTTGAGCGAGGTCTCGGAAATGGCCATGGTCCCGGACAGCGAATGCAGAATGCCGACCTTGATGGTCTCGGCGGCCTGGATACTCCAGCTCAGGCCCATTGCGGCAATCGATGCGCTAAGGGTAAAGGCCTTGATCAGACTGCGACGCTTCATGTGCTCTCTCCGCTGAGTTTTTATGTGTTGGGCAAGCGGGGAGGGGTGTTGCAAGGGGTGTGCCTAGTGGCAAAAGGTGCGTAATAGAGGGGGTGTGCGAGGTGTTGGGGCGTTGGTTGGATCCAGATTGGTGCCTGGGATATTTATGTGCACAGGATTGGGGCTGCAAAGCAGCCCCGGCGAAATCAGCCGTTGCGCACAGCCGAGCGTGGGTGGCGCCTGCTGCGCACACCCTGATAGGTCACCGCCAGCAGTACGAACCAGATCGGCGTCACCACCAACGCTGAACGCGTATCTGCCTCCAGGCTCAGCAACACCAGGATGAAAGCAAAGAACACCAGGCACACGTAGCACATGAAGCGCCCGCCCGGCATCTTGTACTTCGACGCCTGGTGCAGTGCCGCACGGTTTTTGCGGTACTTCAGGTACGACAGCAGGATCAGTGTCCACACGAACATGAACAGCACCGCCGAAACGGTGGTCACGAGGGTGAACGCCTCGACCACGTTCGGTACCAGGTAGATCAGCACCGCACCCAGCAACAGGCAGGTGCAGGAGAAGTACAGGCCGTTGGCCGGCACCGAGCGGCTCGACAGTTTTTCGAACGCCTTGGGGGCGTCACCTTCCTGGCTCAGGCCATAGAGCATGCGGCTGGTGGAGAAAACGCCACTGTTGGCCGAAGAGGCCGCCGAGGTCAGTACCACGAAGTTGATGATGCTGGCTGCCGCCGGCAGGCCGGCCAGTACGAACAGTTCCACGAACGGGCTCTTGCCCGGCACCACGTCGCGCCACGGCGTCACGGCCATGATCGCAATCAGCGCCAACACATAGAAAACGATGATCCGAACCGGGATCGAATTGATAGCCCGTGGCAGGGTGCGCTCCGGGTTCTTTGCTTCGGCTGCGGTGGTGCCCACCAGTTCGATACCGACGAACGCGAACACGGCAATCTGAAAACCGGCGAAGAAGCCCATCAGGCCATTAGGGAACATGCCGCCGTCATTCCACAGGTTGGCCAGTTGCGCCGTGCGCCCGCTGGGTGAAGTGAAGCCGGTGATGACCATGTACAACCCGGTGGCGACCAGGCCGAGGATGGCAACGATCTTGATCAGGGCGAACCAGAATTCCATCTCGCCGAACATCTTCACGGTGACCAGGTTCAGTGACAGCAGCAGCCCTACGCAGGTCAGCGCGGGTATCCACTGTGGAAGGTCCGGGAACCAGAACTGTGTGTACGCCGCGATGGCCACCACGTCGGCAATACCGGTGACCACCCAGCAGAACCAGTAGGTCCAGCCGGTGAAGTAGCCGGCCCAGGGGCCGAGCAGGTCGGCCGAGAAGTCGATGAACGACTTGTAGTTGAGGTTCGACAGCAGCAGTTCGCCCATGGCGCGCATGACGAAGAACAGCATGAAGCCGATGATCATGTAGACGAAGATGATCGATGGCCCGGCCAGGCTGATGGTTTTGCCCGAGCCCATGAACAGACCGGTACCGATGGCGCCACCGATGGCGATCAGCTGGATGTGGCGGTTGGTCAGGTTGCGTTGCAGGTGTTGCTCTTCGGGCGGTGTGGATGAGGTTTGCGTCATAGGCTGCATTCCCTTGTAAGGTCGGTCTTCTTGTCTGAGGTAGCCGGCTAGGCTAACACGCGCGTTCCAGTTCAGGGCGCGACAGATCGACTCGACTTTTGGGTAGCAGTCTTCTGCCTGTGCCGGCCTCTTCGCGGGCAAGCTCGCTCCCACAGGTGCCGCGCTGCCCTCAGGCTTGGCGCAGAACCTGTGGGAGCGGGCTTGCCCGCGAAGAGGCCAGTACAGGCAATGCAGGGCTCAGGCGTTGGCCAGCACCCGACGGCGCCTCACAACCAGGCTATCGACAACCCACATCACCACCATCGACACCCCCACCAGCGGGAACATCACCCCCAGCACCAGCATCACCCCCACCGCCGCCTTCCAGCGCGGCAGGTCATGGCGCAGCGGCGGTACGCCCAGCCCACCCGTTGGCCGGCGCTTCCACCACATCACCAGGCCGCTCACCGAGCCCAGCAGGATCATCAGGCACACCAGCAGGATGATGATCTGGTTGAGGGCGCCGAACATCTTGCCTTCGTGCAGCATGACCCCCAACTCGGTGGCGCGGGCGACCGGGCTGTAGTCCTGCCAGCGCACATCGGCCAGGACCTTGCCGGTGTACTGGTCGACATGCAGGGTGGCGTCGTTGCGCGGGTCGTCGGCGAACACGGCAATGGTGAACACGCCCTCTGCCGTGGTCGGCAGGGTGATGCTGTAGCCCGGCTCGACCTGGCGGACAGTGGCGATGTCCTCGACCTGCTGCAAGCTCACCTGGGGTGCTGCGGGCATGTCCGACATCATGTGGTGCCCGGCGTGTTCGGCGTGCGCGCCGGACTGCGGCATCGGCGTGTTCTCCATCGCCCAGGGTACGGTCTGGCGGTGCGCACTGTTCAATTCACCCGCCTGCTGGTCCGACTTGGGCACGTCGTTCCACATGGCCGCCGGGAAGCGGTTCCACACATCGGCGTACTGCTTGCCCCACAAGCCGGTCCAGGTCATGCCGCTGACCAGCATCAGCAACAGCAAGGCCGAGCCCCAGAAGCCGGTTACCGCATGCAGGTCGCGCCACAACAGCCTGCCGCGTGACGACAGCCGTGGCCATAGCACGCCGGCACCGTTGCGCCCGCGCGGCCACCACAAATACAGGCCCGACACCACCAGCACGATGCCCCAGCCGGCCGCCAGCTCCACCAGGCGGTCACCGACCGTGCCGACCATCAGTTCGCCATGCAGGGCGCGGGCGATGGCCTGCAGGTTTTGCTTGCCGTCCTGCTCGCCGAGGACCTTGCCGCTGTACGGGTCGACAAATACATTCAGTTCACGCCCGCCGTCATGCACCACGAACTGCGCACTGCGCTCGGCGTTCAGCGGCGGCAGGTACTGGCCGACGTGGGCCTTAGGGTAGGCCTGGCGCACTTCGGCCAGCATCAGGTCGGCGCTCTGTCGATGGTGGCCGGCTTCGACCACCATCAGGTCGCGGTACAGCAGCGGGTCGAGCTGCGGCTTGAACAGGTAGATGATCCCGGTGATTGCCAGCAGGATCATGAACGGGGCCACGAACAGCCCCGCATAGAAGTGCCAACGCCAGGCCAAGTTATAGAAATTGATGCGTGTTCCTCTCATGGGAACCTCCTGTGTGACCAGCTGATGGGCGCAACCAAAGTTGCGCCCGTTGTTGTTATCAGAAGCTGAAATCGACCTTGGTCCAGAAGGTCCTGCCTGGCTCATTGACCGGCTGTGGATCTGTAGCCGGGTAGCCGAACCCGGCGTTCCCGGCCAGGTTCAAGTGCTCGGCGTAGGTTTTGTCGAACAGGTTGTCGACCCCCGCGCTGAGCTTGAGGTTGTTGTTCACCTTGTAGGCGCCGTTGAGCGAGAACACGCCGAAGCCGGCGCTCTTGTCGTAGTCCTTGCCGACCACGTTGCCCTGGTTCTCGGCGATGCGGTTTTGCGCCGCCACCAACCGCCACAGTGCGCCGACGCTCCACACGTCACGGCTGTAGGTCAGGCCCAGGCGGCTCTCCAGGGGCGGCATTTGAGGTAGCGCTTTGCCATCACTGCTGTTCTTGCCCCAAGCGTAGGCCAGCGTGCCGTCAGCCTTCCAGTTTTCGGTCAGCTGGTAGGCCGCGCCCAGTTCGCCGCCCATGATGCGGGCGTCGATATTCTGTGCCTGAGAGGTGCTCATGCCCATCATGCCGGTGCGGTAGTCGAACAGGATGTAGTCGCGAATCTGCCCGACATAGCCCGAAGCCCAGGCTTCCAGGCGCTCGGTGCGGTACTGGATGCCGAAGTCGAGCTGGGTGGTTTTCTCCGGCTTGATACCGTCAAAGGCGTTGGCCGCCCCGGGTGGTGCCAGCTTGGGCGAGAACAGCTCCCAGTAGTCGGGGAAGCGCTGGGCGTGGCCGAGGCCGATGTAGGTGGTGGCCGGAATGGCTGCCAGGTCGTGCTCGTAGCGGACGAAGCCGCTGGGCAGCGTGTCGGCGCGGGTGTCGCCTTCGGTGGCACTGCCTTTACGGAAGTCACGGGCCGAGGCGCGGTCCAGGCGGGCACCGGTAATCAGCCGGTCTTCACCGCTGACGTACCAGGTCAGTTCGCTGAAAGCACCGTAGTTATGGAAGTCGGCGTCCTTGGTCCAGGCCTGGCCCTTGTGCGCATCCACGCCCATGCCGCCGCGCTGGCGGTGTTCGTTGGTCTGCGCGTCGATGCCGCTGATCAGTTGCACGTCGGCCCAGCGCCAGGTGGCCTTGATACGTGCACCCATGGTGCGACGGTCGACATTGCTGACCATCGGCATGCCCATCATGCCGCTGCCCGAAGGGGTGCGCAGGCTGTAGTTGTCCATCACATGGTCGGCGTAGTTGTAGTAGACCTGCGCCTCGACCTTGTCGAGCACTTCGCCGAGGTTGGACTTTTCAAAGCGCAGGCCCAGGCTTTCGCGCTTGAACTGCGAGCCGTCCATGCCACGCCCGGCATAGCGGGCCTCGCCATCGCCCTTGCCGGCAGTCAGCTCCAGCAGGGTGTCCTGATCGGGCGTCCAGCCGAGGGCGACATCGCCGTTCCATTTTTCCCAGCGCGACGGAACGGTGTCGTTGTTGCCGTCGTGGTAGTCGTCCGAGCGAGACTGGTTACCGACGAAGCGGGCATAGGCCTGGCTGTTGCCGGCGGCGGCATCCAGCACCTTGTCGAAGCGGCCGTTGGAGCCGGCCAGCAGGCTGGCATTTACCCGGCTGCCGAGGGTGCCGAATTTCTCTGGTTCGCGTTCGAAAAGGATGGTGCCTGCCGAACCGCCCGGGCCCCAGATCACGCTTTGCGGGCCTTTGATCACGGTGAGGCGGTCGTAGGTTTCCGGCGAGATGTAGGACGTGGGTGCGTCCATGCGGTTGGGGCAGGCGCCCAGCATCAAGCCACCGTTGGTGAGGATGTTCAGGCGCGAGCCGAACATGCCGCGCAGTACCGGGTCGCCGTTGGTGCCACCGGCGCGGATTGCCGAGAAGCCGGGGATGGTCTTCAGGTAGTCGGCGCCGTCGCTGGCCGGTACGGGCTGGCGCGGGTCTTTCGGGTTGGTGACCACGGTCAGCGGCGAACGCGGGGCCACGGCGGTGATTACCGTCGGGCTCAGCTCGGGCGCTTCGTGCACATGGCCTTCATGGCCAGGGTCGGCGGCCAGGGCCACGGGCGCAAGCAGCGAGCCGCAGAGGGCGGCGATGGTCCCACGCAGGGACAAGGCAAAAACAGGGGTGCAGCCGGACATAATGATTCCAGTCGATCAGTCATGAGTTAGCGCGAAGCCTCCTGGCTCCGTGCGCAAAATATGGGTTCAGACGCTGATCGAGGAAGGTGGGGCGCGGCTGCGCGCACCGGGGAATACAGCCTGCCGGGCATGGCCCTGGTGCGTTGGCGCAAGCAGGTGGGTGGTGGGGACGACACTGCCGGCACTGAGCGGGCTGAGGGCCTGGGGCAGGGCCGGGCAGTTGAACAACAGGCTGCAGTAACCACACTTTTCCCACATCACATGGAGCTGGCCATCGTTGCCATGGCCGTGATGGGTGTCGCCGCCATGCTGATGGGCAGCCGTCATCGGCATGCTCATGCCGACATGGTGGTCCATCGGCATCGACTGGGAAATCAGCGGGCCGATGAAGATCATCCACATGGCGAACAGGCTCAGCCATCCGCCACCGGCGCGCCTACGGTCAGGGCGGGTGGTACGGCTGATGCTGTTGCGCGGCAGGCTCATGGCGAGTGCCTGTCAGCAGGTGTCAGTGTGCGTGTTCGTGGGCTTGCGGCTGGTCCGCTGGCGCCTGCTTCTGCACGGCCACTTCAACCGTGATGTCGCCGGCTTTTTCGAAGTGCAGGGTCAACGGGAAGCGCTTGCCGTCGGTGAGCAGGCTGCGGTCCTTGGGCTGCATCAGCATCACGTGGTAGGCGCTGGGGGCGAAGGTCAGGTCCTTGCCGGCAGGTACCACCACGTTGGGCACCTGCTGCATCTTCATGGCGCCGCTGGCGCTCATGGCATGCTCGTGCAGTTGTGCATCATTCGTGATGGGGCTGTCGACGCTGAGCAGACGGTCGTCGGCCTTGCCGTTGTTGTGCACCACGAAATACGCGGCGACGTTTGGCGCGTTGGGTGGTAACTGCAGCGACCAGGGGTGGGCGATGTGCAGGTCGCCCACGCTGTATTCGTGGGCATTGGCAAAGGCGCCGGGCAGCAGCAGGGCGGCCATGACGAGGGCGTACTTGAGCATGGTGAATCTCCGTTCTGTTCAGGTTCAGGCAGACAGCGTGATGAACTCAGGCCAGCGGAGAGGCACGGGGGTTGAGCGCAGGCCAAAGCTGGCGCGGCGTGAGTTGGTAGTCAGCGGGTGGCGACAACAGCCCGGCGAGCAGTGTCGGCGGGTTGTGCAACTGTGTCGGGTAGCCGGGCAGGGCCAGCAGCGGTGCGGCGCCCGAGCAGCACCAGCAGTTCATCATGCTGGCGCTGTCGTCGTTTTGCGTGCCGAGGTCGATCTTGGCCAGGGCCTGGACGTCGACTTTGGCCTTGTTGGCCATGCTGGAACAGAAAGCCCCCCACAGCAGCTGCTCGGCCGGGCCCTTGGGCGCAGCAGAAGACAGCGGCATGGCCAGCAGGTTGAACAGCACTGCAAGGCAGGCTATCCAGGCAATGTGCCGACGTGGGGGCATGGAGAGATCCGGTCAGGAATCGTGGTGGGTATTGTAAGGCGGAGTATAGGTAAAAATGGCGGGGTGCGGTGAAGTGCCGCAGGTTGCCGGTTAATGGGGGCGCAATGCGCCCCGACACTCTCAAGCCTTGTTACGGCCCATCAACCCCCGCACGGTCTCCTGCAGGTCTGCCGGCAGCACCACCACCTTGGCATTGCTGCTGCCCGCCAGGTTCTCCATGGCCCCGACATAGCGCTCGCCCAGCAGGTACATGGCCGGCACGGTCTCGTTGCCCACCGCTTCCTTCACCAGCGAAATCGCCCGCGCCGAGGCCTCGGCCAGGCTGATCTGCGCCTCTGCATCCAGCCTGGCGGCCTGCAAGCGAGCTTCCGCTTCAAGGATCGCCGCCTGCTTGGCCCCTTCGGCACGGGTTACATCGGCCTTGCGCTCACGCTCGGCTGCCGCCTGGCGCTCCATGGCCAGTTGCATGTTTTCCGAAGGCTTGATGTCCTGGATCTCCACCGAGCGTACGGTCACGCCCCAGTCTTCGGTCTGCTCGGACATCGCATCGCGCAAACGTGCCTTGATCTGCTCGCGGCTGGACAAGGCTTCGTCCAGGTCCATGGCACCGACGATGGCACGCAGCGAGGTCATGGTCAGGCTGGTGACGGCGAACGAGAAGTTCTGCACGCCGTAGGAGGCCTTCTGCGGGTCGACCACCTTGGCGAAGCACAGCGCGTTGGCGACGATGACTGCGTTGTCCTTGGTTATGATTTCCTGTTGCTGCACATCGAGGATGATGTCTTTGGTCGGCAGGCGGTAGGCGACCACATCCATGTAGGGGATGAGGATGTTCAGGCCGGGTTTGAGCGTGCTGTGGTAGCGGCCCAGGCGCTCGACGATCCATTCCTCGCCCTGAGGCACGATACGCACCCCCTTGAACACGGTGATCAGGACGAACAGGGCGATGGCCGCGACGACGATTAGGCTGGTCATGATGATAAATCCCTTTTAGTGCAGGTTCAGGCCCGGATGACACGGGCGGTGTTCCCCTCAATGGCGGTAAGGCGCACCCGCTCGCCAGCAGGGATCTCGCTGTCGGCGATGCAGGTCCATTCTTCGTTACCCAGAATCGGCTTCTGGAAGCGTACGCGGCCTTTCTGGAATTCCGAAACGCCAGCGGTCAGCAAGCCCACTTCACCGATCACGCTGTCGGCGGTCCAGCGCACATCCGGCTGCTTGCGCCGGAACAGCTTGAACCAACACGCGGTGGTGACCGACGACAGCAATACCCACAGCAGTACCTGCATGTCCAGTTGCAGGCTGGGGGCGGCCAGCGAGATGAGCGAGACCAGCACGGCACCGATGCCGAACCAGAGGATGAAGAACGTCGGCAGGACCAGTTCGAGCAGGATCAGCGCGATACCGAAGACCAGCCAGATCCACCATTGCATTTCCATATGGGTGAAACCTTCCGGGGGGGGGGGCTAAAGCTTAATTCAGCGGGGTGGGCGAAGGCTATTCAGGTGAGACCGAGCGGACTGTAGGAGTGTTCTGAAATTGGCTGTGTGCTGACAGAGAAGATGTGAGGCTGACAGGTGCTTGCCGACAGGTATGCAGCGCTTATGAGATCGAGCGCCGCCCGCGCGGCGCATCGCGAGCTGCGCTCGCTCCTACGTTTGTTTCGTGCCAGTAACGCCTGTGGCAGGCGCGCGCGACCGCCTTGTTTGTACGACGCAATATCCAGCCATGCGCCAAAGAATTCGCGCGCAATGCCCACTGGAATAATTGGCCCGAAACAAACGTAGGAGCGAGCGCAGCTCGCGATGCGCCGCGGGGGCGGCGCTCGATCTTGAGGGCGACAAATAACTTTCGTCGTACCGAGCAGAAAGTGCAGCGACCTATAAATCTTCCCGTTTTTGATCTTCCGGTTGATCCCGGGTGACCATGAAATCCGCGCCGGCATCATCATCGAAGCCTTCCAATGCAGCCACCAGCAATTCCTGAGAGTCGAAATCGCGATCCACGCCAGGTAAAAGTGGTCGCTTCAGAATCAGAACCGGAATTCCTCGTTCTCGAGCCACATCCAGTTTCGGTTCCGTCGCCACGCTGCCACTGTTCTTGCTGATCAGCACATCAATACCCCGCTCATCAAAAAGACTGCGTTCGTCTTCGATCTTGAAGGGTCCCCGCGCACCAATGACTTCGCACCGAGAGTTGCCAGCGTATGTCTCCAACGCCCGCAAGGTCCAGAACTGCTCCGGCGGTATTTCGTCCAGATGTTGCAGCGGCTCTCGCCCCAGCGTGAACAGCGGCCTGCGGAACGGCTTGAGCGCCTCGATCAACCCCGCCCAGTCCTCGACCTCGCGCCAGTCGTCCCCCGCTTGCGCCTGCCAGGCCGGGCGTCGCAAGGCCCAGCACGGGATGCCGGCAATACGCGCAGCACTGGCGGCGTTGCGGCTGATCTGCGCGGCATAAGGGTGGGTGGCATCGATCAGCAGCGTGATACCGGCCTCGCGCAGGTAGCTGGCCAGGCCTTCGGCGCCGCCAAAGCCGCCGACCCGCACCTGGCATTGCAGGTCCTGCGGCACGCGGCCGATACCCGCCAGGCTGTAGACGTGCTGCGGGCCGAGGCGACGGGCGATGGCCAAGGCCTCGGTGACGCCGCCCAACAGCAGAATGCGCGCGGTCATTGCACACCCGCCCGGCCAACGATGCCGCCTTGGCGGTCGATGGCGAACACTTCCACTTGCACCTGTGCCGGCACCACGCTGCGGGCGAAGGCCAGCGCGTGGGCACACACTGCGTCACCGAGGGCAACGCCGGCCGCGTGAGCCAGAGCGAGTGCTTGCTGGCTGGTGTTGGCGCCGGTGATGGCGGCCTGCAACGCTTCGTCAGCGCCAATGTCTGCAGCCCAGCCCGCCAGTTGCGGCAGGTCGATGCTGGAGTGGCGGCTGTGCAGGTCCATGTGCCCGGCCGCCAGTTTGCTGATCTTGCCAAAGCCACCGCACAGGCTCAGGCGTGGTACCGGCACCTTGCGCAGGTGCTTGAGCACTGCGCCAACGAAATCGCCCATTTCGATCAGGGCGATTTCTGGCAGGCCGTAGACGCGGCGCATGGTGTCTTCGCTGGCGTTGCCGGTGCAGGCGGCGATATGCGTGTAGCCGTTGGTGTGGGCCACGTCGATGCCTTGATGAATCGAGGCGATATAGGCTGCACAGGAGAACGGCCGGACGATGCCGCTGGTGCCGAGGATCGACAGCCCGCCCAGTATGCCCAGGCGCGGGTTCATGGTTTTCAGGGCCAGTTGCTCACCGCCCTGCACGTTGACCGTGACCTCGAAACCGCCGGGATAGCCGCACTCATCGGCCAGGCGCTGCAGGTGTTCAGTGATCATGCGCCGAGGTACCGGGTTGATGGCCGGCTCGCCCACCGCAAGCACCAGCCCCGGGCGGGTCACGGTGCCGACGCCGGTCCCCGCGACAAAGCGGATGCCCGTCTCGGCCAACAGACGCACCTGGCTGTAGAGCAAGGCGCCGTGTGTCACGTCCGGGTCGTCGCCCGCATCCTTGAGGGTGCCGGCTTCGGCGCGTTCGCCGACCAGGCGGCAGAACTCCAGGCGCATCTGTACCACCTTGCCCTTGGGCAGGGTGATATCCACTGCATCGTCTTGCTGGCCGGTGAGCAGCAGCTTGGCCGCTGCCAGGCTGGTGGCGGTGGCGCAGCTGCCGGTGGTCAGGCCGCTGCGCAGGGGCGCCGGCTGTTCGCGGGTTTCTTCACGCATCGGCGGGCTTCATCACTTCCAGCAGGGTGATCGGCAGCGCCTGGCGCCAGGTGTCGAACGTGCCCAAGGGTTGGGCATGGGCGACATGCAGGCGGGTCAGTTCACCCCCGTGCTGATCGCGAAAGTGCGCCAGGGCCAGTTCGCTTTGCAAGGTCACTGCGTTGGCCACCAACCGGCCGCCGGGGCGCAGGTTCGCCCAGCACAGGCCCAGCACGCCTTCACGGGTGACGCCGCCGCCGATGAAGATGGCATCGGGCTGTTCCAGGCCTTGCAGTGCCATTGGCGCCTTGCCACGAACCAGTTGCAGGCCGGGTACACCCAGCGCATCGCGGTTATGTTCGATGAAGCCCTGGCGGCCTTCGTCGGCCTCGATGGCCAGTGCGCGACAGGCCGGATGGGCACGCATCCATTCGATGCCGATCGAGCCGCAGCCCGCGCCCACGTCCCACAGCAGTTCGCCGGGCTGGGGCGCCAGGCGCGCCAGCGTGATAGCACGGACATCGCGCTTGGTCAGCTGGCCGTCGTGCCGGAAGGCACTGTCTGGTAGCCCGGCCAGGCGATGCAGGCGTGGCGCTTCGGGTGAGGCCAGGCATTCGATGGCCACCAGGTTGAGCGCTGCGGCTTCGGCGTGCGGCCAGTTTTGGGCGGTGCCGGCCAATGCGCGTTCTTCCTGGCCACCCAGGTGCTCGAAAACCTGCAGGCGGCTTGGCCCGAAGCCCCGTTCGCGAAGCAATGCTGCAACGGCCGCCGGGCTGTCGCCATCGTTGCTCAGCACCAGCAAGCGCACACCGCTGTGCAGGTGGGCATTGAGCGCCGCCAAGGGGCGGGCGACCAGCGACACCACTTGCACGTCCTGCAGCGGCCAGCCCAGGCGCGCAGCGGCCAGGGCGCAGGAGGAGGGCATCGACAGCACGCGCATTTCATCGGCAGGCACCTGGCGCGCCAGGCTGGCGCCGACCCCGTAGAACATCGGGTCGCCGCTGGCCAGCACGCACACCGGCTCGCCGCGCAACGCCAGCACCGGGGCCAGCGAGAACGGGCTTGGCCAGCCCAGCCGTTCGCCGGGCACGCAGCGTGGCAGCAAGGCCAGCTGGCGCGGGCTGCCGAAGATCCGCGCAGCACCCAGCAGCGCGCGCCGGGCTTGTTTGCCCAGGCCACTGAAGCCGTCTTCGCCGATGCCTACTACTGTCAGCCAAGGGGTCATGTATTTCAATCCGCCATTTTTGGGGCCGCTTCGCGCCCCTTGGCGGGCGAGCCCGCCAAGAAGGCGACGCGGTGCTTAATTTCTGCTAATCGCTAAGGATGCTCGACCACCGGCTTTTCATGCCGCCGGACAAAGCAGGCATAATACCGCGCCTTCTACACTCAAGCGCATTTTCACAGATTGCCGGACGCCCCTTTGACGCAGGCCCATGCTCCCAACGTTTCGCCCCGCCCCTCGGCCTGCCCGGGGTTTTGGCGCATCGTCAGTGCCCGTGATGGCGGCATCTGCCGCATCAAGCTGCCGGGCGGGCTGCTGCTGGCCGACCAGGCCGAAGCGGTGGCGGCGGCAGCCGAGCGGTTTGCTGGGGGTGTAATTGAGGCCACCAACCGTGGCAACTTGCAGATCCGTGGTATCGGCGACGATCACCGTGCCCTGATCGACACGTTGCTCGATGCCGGCCTTGGCCCGCGTGAAGCGGCCGGTGACGATGTGCGCAACCTGATGCTCAGCCCGCTGGCCGGGCATGACCCAGCCATGCTGCTGGATGCGCGGCCGTTGGCCGAGCAGATCCTCCTTATGCTGGAAAGCACCCCGCGCTTCCATCAACTGTCGGCCAAGTTCGCCGTGCAGCTGGATGCCGGCGAACGCCTGGCCATGCTCGAACACCCTCACGACCTGTGGCTGTCGGCCCTGCGCCTGGAGCAGCAGACCTGGCTGGCGTTCGGCCTGGCGGGTTGCCCGGCAGATGGCCAGGTGCTCGGTGCGGTGCCGCTGGAGCAAGGCCTGGCACTGGTGCGTGCTGTGCTGGAACGTTTTCTCGACCTGGCAACCCCTGCGCAGTCGCGCATGCGCCAGTTGCTTGAGGTGTACCCGGCAAGCGATTTCGTCGATGGGCTCGGGCTGGATATCCGCCGCGACGACGCTGTGCTCACATGGCGACGCGAACCACACCGTGCGTCCTGGCTGGGGGTGCTGCCCCAGGCTCAAGGCCTTGCCCTCGGCGTTGCCCCGCCCCAAGGCCGCCTGACCCCAGCCATGTTGCGCGGTGCTGCATGTATTGCCCGTGAATGGGGCGATGGCAGCCTGCGCCTTAGCCCCTGGCAAAGCCTGGTGCTGACCCATCTGCAAGAACGACGCATCGACCAGGCCCAGGCCGAACTGTCTGCGCTGGGCTTGCTGTGCCACGACCATGAACCCCTGGCGCGCATCAGCGCCTGCACCGGCGCCAGCGGCTGCGCCAAGGCCCTTGGCGAAACCAAGGCCGACGCCGTTGCCTTGGCCGCGCTGCTGGGCCCTGGTGTACCCGCCAGCGTGCACCTGTCCGGTTGCCCTCGTTCCTGCGCCGTGGCCCATGTAGCCCCGGCCACTTTGCTGGCCCGTTCACCGGGCCGTTATGACCTGTACCTGCGTGATGCGCGCCATCCCGGCTTCGGAGCCCTGCGCGCCACCGACCTTACCTTGAATGAAGCAGGCGCCATGCTCGACCTGCCGACGGAGCACCTTGATGATTGACTACATCCGCGATGGTCAGGAGATCTATCGCAATTCCTTCCGGATCATCCGTGAGGAAGCCCGGCTCGAGCGGATCCCCGCAGACCTCGAAAAGCTCGCCGTGCGCGTGATCCACGCCTGCGGCATGGTCGATGCCATCGACGGCCTGCAGTTCTCCGAAGGTGCCGGCCGGGCCGGGCGCGAAGCGCTGCTGAACGGCGCGCCGATTTTGTGCGATGCGCACATGGTGGCTGAAGGCATTACCCGGGCACGCCTGCCGGCAGACAACAAAGTTATCTGCACCCTGCGTGACCCGAGCGTGCCGGGCCTGGCGAAGGATGCTGGCAATACCCGCTCCGCCGTAGCCCTTGAGCTGTGGCGCCCCTATCTGGAAGGCAGCGTGGTGGTGATTGGCAACGCGCCAACCGCGCTGTTCTACCTGCTGGAGATGATTGACGCTGGCGCGCCCAAGCCGGCATTGATCCTCGGCTTCCCGGTCGGTTTCGTCGGCGCTGCCGAGTCCAAGGCCATGCTCGCCGCCGACAGCCGTGGCGTGCCGTTCGTGATCATGCAGGGCCGCCTGGGCGGCAGCGCGATGGCCGCCGCCGCGGTCAACGCCCTGGCCACGGAGGTTGAATGATGGCGCCGCGCGGACGACTGCTGGGCCTGGGCGTGGGCCCTGGCGACCCTGAACTGATCACCCTCAAGGCCCTGCGCATGCTGCGCGAGGCGCCAGTGGTGGGCTACTTCGTGGCCAAGGGCAAGCGTGGCAACGCCTTCGGCATCATCGAGGCGCACCTGCAAGCCGAGCAGACGCTGTTGCCGCTGGTCTACCCGGTCACCACCGAGGCCCTGCCGGCGCCGCTGTCCTATGAGCAGGTGATCAGCGACTTCTACGACGAAGCCAGCGTGCAGGTGGCCGAGCACCTGGATGCCGGCCGCGACGTGGCGGTGATCTGCGAAGGCGACCCGTTCTTCTACGGCTCCTACATGTACCTGCACGATCGCCTGGCGCAGCGGTATGAGGCCGAAGTGATCCCGGGCGTCTGCTCGATGCTGGGTGGGGCTTCGGTGCTGGGCGCGCCACTGGTGTACCGCAACCAGAGCCTGTCGGTGTTGTCGGGTGTATTGCCGGCCGAAGAGCTCAAGCGCCGCCTGGCCGACGCCGATGCTGCGGTGATCATGAAGCTTGGCCGCAACTTCCCCAAGGTGCGCGAGGTGCTCGCCGAACTGGGCCTGGACGGGCGTGCGCTGTATGTGGAGCGGGCCACCATGGCCAATCAGAAGATCGTGCCGCTGGACCAGGTCGACCCGCAGTCGTCGCCGTACTTCTCGCTGATCATCGTGCCGGGTGAAAAATGGCAGGGTTGAACATGCACAAGGCACCCGCCATCGTCATCCTTGGCCCAGGCAGCCTGGCCACCGCGCAGCGTATCCAGAAGCGTTACCCGCAGGCGTCGATCCATGGCCTGGAAGGCCGGGTCGAAGGTGTCGACCTTCACTACGCCGCGTTCGGCGACACCCTGCGCCGGCTGTACCAGCAGGACACGCCGATCATCGCCCTGTGTGCTGCAGGTATCGTCATCCGCAGCCTGGCCAGCCTGCTCAGCGAGAAGGGCGTCGAGCCGCCTGTACTGGCCGTGGCCGAAGATGGCAGCGCGGTAGTGCCGCTTCTCGGTGGCCTGAGCGGCGTGAACGTGATGGCGCGTGAACTGGCTGAAGCGCTTGGGGTTGCCGCTGCCATTACCACCAGTGGCGAGCTGCGTTTTGGTACCTGCTTGCTGAACCCGCCGCAGGGTTATGCCTTGGCGGATATCGAGCAGGGCAAGCGCTTTGTCTCCGACTTGCTGGCCGGCGAATCGGTGCGTATCGAAGGTGATGCCCCCTGGCTGCAGCAGGCGCAGTTACCGGCCAGCGAGGCGGCTCGGCGCACCATTCATGTGGGGCATCAGGCGCGCCCGGCCAACCGCGACGAACTGCTGATTCACCCGCGTTCGGTGGTTGTGGCTGTTGCAGGTGGTAACTTGCACGGTATTCGTGCCGCACTGCAGCAGGCCGGCATCGCCGAGCCATCAGTGGCTTGCCTGCTGGCGGACGAGCAGGCCATGGCCGACAGCGGCTTGCGTGAGGCCGCGCAGGCGTTGGGTGTGGCCTTGCGTTTCGCTGCCAACCCAGACGGTGTGGCCAGCATGCTTGCGGCGGCGTTGCCCGATGCCCGGCTGACCGAGCTTGAGGGTGTGGCCATTGCCGTGGCGCCAGCCCCGGTCGAGGTGGCGCAGGTTGGCCGCCGTCGTGGTCGTCTGGCCGTGATCGGCCTGGGGCCGGGCGCTGCCGAACTGATGGTGCCGGCGGTGAAGGCCGCGCTGGCGCGTGCCGAAGACGTACTCGGCTATGAAACCTACGTGCGCATGGCCGGGCCGTTCCGTGACGAACAGGTGCTGCACTGCACCGACAACCGTGAAGAGATGCAGCGCGCCCGGCATGCCTTCGAGCTGGCGGCTCAGGGCCGTTCGGTGGTGGTGGTGTCGTCGGGTGACCCGGGAGTGTTCGCCATGGCTGCTGCCGTGCTTGAAGCGTTGCATGAGTCCACTGACCCGGCGTGGCACCGTGTCGACCTCGAGATACTGCCTGGCGTATCTGCCTCGCTCGCGACGGCCGCCCAGGCAGGTGCACCGCTGGGGCATGACTTCTGCGTGATGTCGCTCTCGGACAACCTGAAACCCTGGTCCATCATCGAGAAGCGCCTGGACCTGGCGGCCCAGGCTGACCTGGTATTGGCCTTCTACAACCCGATTTCCAAGTCCCGACCGCACCAGCTTGGGGTGGCGCTGGAAGTCGTGCGCCGTCATCGCGATGGCAACACCCCTGTAGTCCTTGGCCGTGACATCGGTAGGCCGGGGCAGACGCTGAAGGTAGTCAAATTGGCCGAATTGCTGCCAGAAATGGTCGACATGCGCACCATGGTTCTGGTCGGGTCGTCCACGACCTGCCAATTCCCCAGTGCTGACGGCAAGCAGTGGGTGTATACCCCTCGCTGGTACCCGGCAGCCGAGTGAGGTACCGAGGGAACCGGTTCATGCCTGTTCCCTCGTCGTTTACGGCATAGGGTGAATGCCCCTCGATGATTCCCATCGGGGCATTCAAGGACCCTTTACATGAACGATATCAACGCTTCCAGTGGCGATAGCATCGCTGTTGTCGAACAATCTCTTCTGGCGCTGAGCGCAGGTATGTCGGCGCAAAGCCGGCGCGATGCCAAGACCACCTTCCAGTTTGCTTCTCGCGTGGCGTCCAGGCTGCATGACCGTGACGGAGAGTCCGAAGCCTGGTTCAACAAGTTTCTGGAAGTGATGCGCACCCTGGGCTGGGTGGCGGGCCGACGTTCTTACGAACGTGACTATGACAAGAGCGCATCGCTGACCATGGGCCCGATCGCGTTCAAGGTCGCCAGTGCCGCAGGTAAAGCCCTGCTCGGCGGGCCGGTAGGCGAGGCCATGGCCAAGCTGGCCGGCGATGCCATCACTGCACTCGGCAACATCGAAGACGCACAGAAAATCTACAAACAGAACGTCAAAGGCAACCCCGTCTCGACCACGGGATTGGGGACGTGCATCGAAACGCCCGAGGGCGAATTGTTCATGCTGGTCAACGCATTCAGCGCTTCGCCAAGCGAAAACGACCTGAATACCACGGTGTTCGAATGGAAGAGTTCGAGCAAGGACCGTTACTGCGGTTCGGCTGTACTTGCCTTGAACGAAGTGGTGTACACCGATCAGGTTCGTGCAACGATCGAACAGAAACTCGCGGACAAGGCCGTCAAGGCCGCCGACGAATACGAGATTTGACAGCAAACGGGGCCTGCGGGCCCCGTTCTTCATTCTGCACGTTTGAAATTCGAGGTATTGCAATGAGTAAGGAAGACTACTCCTTGTGGCTCGTTGGCGGCACCGCGCTGCTGGTCGCGGACGCGGCGCAGCCTTTGAGGCAGTATGCGCTGGACTCGATTCTGTTTGCCCAACTGCGTTCGGACAAATTGAACGGCTCACGGTTTACCCACTACGGGCGCTGGTACAGCGGATACCGTACGGCCCTGGAGGAGCGAGGCTGGGTGATCGTGCGCAGTCGCAGTGATCACCAGCAGGCGCAGGTTGGGCAATCACTGGTGCCGGTTCAGCGGCTCAGCGACGATTTGCAGGCCCGTCATCCCAGCCTGTCGGGCCATCTGCGGGCTGCCGTTACCCTGCTCTCGCAGGTGGTGATTCAGAAGCACCTACAGCCCTTCACGCTGGCGGAGCAGGACAAGACCACACAGTGCGCCTACGAGCTGGGCGTGATGTTGCCTGATGCGTCTCTGGATATGTGTGGGTTGGCGTTCAAGAGTGCCTTGCCTGCATCACAGATTCGTCCCGATACCCGTTTGCAGCCTACACCTGCCGAGGGGATAGACCTGCGGGCCAGTGCCGGAACATTGAGCGAATACCTGACTGTCGCTGATCGCCAAGGCCTGCACGATCTGCTTGAGCGAACACAGCATGTCGGAAAAATCATTGATCTGGGCGTGTTGAAGCCGGAGGGTGGCGATGCAACAGCATGAAGCCGTAGTCGTAGGCACAAGCTTGGTGTCTTTCACTCCCGGCGTCAGCCTTGAGCAGCGCCAGGCCGTGAAGCTTGCTTCGTTATGGGCCGAGACCGTGACGTTGCAAGACATGGCTAAAGAACCGCAGCAGGAACAATACGATTACTACCGCAAGAAGTTGATGTACCTGGGGTGGGACGCGACGTCTGCTGAAGAAGTCCATTGGCCGGACCCGCAGCGGCCCAGAATTGTCGATCAAGCGTTGAGCAAGATCGACGCCGTGGCAGGGGCTCAGCATTCCAGCAGCATGGCGCTGGCGTTCGAGGCGCTGAAGAGAAACGGCAAACCCTTGCTGCATTTCGAGTCTCGCAGCAGGGACCGAGCGCAGTTTCAACTGTTGTCCTGTGCGCCAGTCAGCGGCAACTACGTGGACATTGTGGTGTACCACGAGGCTGGCAACACGGCGGTATTCACCAATGGCTTTCTGTTTCGCGAGCGCCGCAACATGTGGGTGGCCGCAGAGCTGGTGCGTTTCAATACACGCCTGTTCAATCAGGAACGTCGCCGCAGTGTCGAGCGGGCACTGGTAAAGATTGCCTTGAAGGAAATCCATGAAATGGAGGTTTAGGGCATCAGGTAACCTTTAATACCGGTAAAGATGATCTGCGCTGCCAATGCGCAGACAAACAGGCCCATCAAGCGGCTGACGATCTGCAGGCCCTGCTCGCCAAGAATGCGTTCGATACCGTGTGACAGGTACAGCACCAGGCCTACGGTGAAGCTGGCCAGGGCAATGCTGATGATGGCCAGCAACTTGTCATCCCAGTGCGGCTGGCCGACGCCCATCACCAGTAGGGCACCAATGGTACCGGGGCCGACGGTCAGTGGGATGGTCAGCGGTACGATGGTCACATCTTGCTGCACGTTGTCGGCCTGCACGGCCGGTTTGCCCTGGGCCATGCCCAGGGCCGAGATGAACAGCACGCTGCCGGCACCGATGCGGAAGGCATCGGCGGTGATGCCAAAAATACCGAAAATCACCCGCCCGAACAGGTACAGCAGCACGCTGGCGACCAGCGCCGCGAAGGCCACCTTCCAGGCCAGTTGCTTGCGCTCCTTGCTGGAGTGGCCACGGGTCAGGCTGATGAAGCACGACAGCACGAAGAACGGGCTGTAGAGCACGAGCATTTTCAGGTAGACGCTGAACAACTCATGGAGCATGGGGCGTAGTCCTCAGCAATGCAGATGCTTGTGTCAGCTAGGAAGTATGCGCCGGATCTGCCTTGGTTTCCCGCTGGTTGGCCCAGTACTGGATCAGCTCCCGCAACTGTGACAATTCCACCGGCTTGGCCATGTGCCCGTCCATGCCCGCCAGCCGTGCGCGTTCCTTGTGTTCGGCCAGAATGTGCGCCGTCAGCGCCACCACCGGCGTGCGCTGGCGCTGGTTGGCCGCTTCCCAGGCGCGCAGTTGCTGGGTAGCGGAGAAGCCGTCCAGTATCGGCATCTCGCAGTCCATCAACACCAGGTCATAGTGCTGCGCTTTCATCGCCTGCAGGGCTTCTTCGCCATTGCAGGCCGTGTCGGGCTCGAGGTTGAGCTTGCCGAGCATGCCGCGGATCACCTTGGTCGAAATGCTGTTGTCCTCGGCGACCAGCACGCGGAAGTTGCCGGGCAGGTCCAGCGCTTGAGGGATGCCTGGCAGGCTGGCAGGCACCGCCTGCTCGCGGCCGCGCTGGGCCAGCTCTTCGGCCAGGGTGGTTTTCAGCGTGTAGCCGGCCACCGGCTTGGCCAGTATCCGCTTGACCCCGGCATTGCGCGCAATGACCTTGCTCGGCGCATTGCTGATGCCGGTGAGCATCACCACCAGGATGTCGTGGTTCAGGCTCGGGTCTTCCTTGATTTTGGCGGCCAACTGCATACCGGTCATGCCGGGCATGTTCTGGTCCAGCAGCACGGCGTCGAAGTAGTCACGCAGGTGCGCTTTGGTACGCAGCAGCGCCAGGGCTTCCTTGCCCGATGGCACCGCGCTGACGTTCATGCCCCAGGCGCTGCACTGCTGTACCAGCACCTTGCGGCAGGTGTCGTTGTCGTCCACCACCAGCACACGGGCATCGCGTAGGGGGCCGTCGAGGTCGGCCGGTGGTTGCTCCAGGCGTGAAGGGTCCAGCGGCAGGGTCAGCCACAGGGTGTTGCCCATGCCCGTGCTGCTCTTGATGCCGAACTCGCCCTGCATCAGGCCGATCAGCTGCTTGGCAATGACCAGGCCAAGGTGCCCGCCCAGCTTGTTGCTGGACAGGAAATGGTGGCTGTGCAACTCGGCCTGCAGCAAGGCTTCGCGGTCGGCGGCGGGCAACGGCTCGCCGCTGTCCTGCACGGCAATGCGCAAACGGGGCACATCGCCACGCTGGTCCAGCGCCACCACCAGCAGGATCTCGCCCTGGTCGGTGTTTTTCAGCGCATTCTCCAGCAGGCTCGACAAGGCCTGGCGCAGGCGTGTCGGGTCGCCACTGATCACGCGCGGCACCTGTGGCTGGGTGAAGCTGATCAGCTCGATGTTCTGTTGCTCGGCCTTGGCGCGGAAGATGTTCAGGCAGTCCTCGATCAGCGCGTTAAGGTCGAATTGCACATCATCCAGCTCGATCTGCCGGGACTCCAGCTTGGAAATGTCGAGAATTTCGTTGATCAGCGTGAGCAGCTCGTTGCCGGCACTGTGGATGGTCTGCACGTAGTCGCGTTGCTTGACCGACAGCGGTGTGCCGAGCAACAGCTCGGTCATGCCCAGTACACCATTCATGGGGGTGCGGATTTCGTGGCTGATCTTGGCCAGGAACTCAGCCTTGGCGTTGATTTCGGCATCGCTGGCGGCCAATGCACGGCTGGCGCTGAAGCGCTCCTCGCTCATGCGCCGCAGGCGTTCGCTGACGGCCAGGTTCAGCAGCAGGCCGCTGACCACGGTCAGGCCCAACAGGATGCACAGCAACCAGGGCGTCGAGGTGCGGGTCAAGCCCAGCAAGGCCGGCAGCAGTACCAGACCACCCAGGTTGAACACCACCATGGCCAGGCTAAACAGGCGTCCGGGTGCATAGCCACGGTACCAGTGGTAGCTGCTGACCAGCAGCATGCTCACGCTGCCCAAGGCCAGCAGGGCGTAGGTCATCAGGTTGAGGGGCAGGGTGTCGACAAACAGCAGCACCAGGCCGCTGATCCCGACCACCAGCATTTCACCTTGCAGCAGGCGGTTAAGCCGTGGCGAATTGCACGGTGTGAAGAAGTGTTGGGTGAAATACAGCCCGGCCAGGCCTGCCAGCACCAGCGTCAGGTAGGCGGCCGGTGTTTGCGCGTTGTGCCACACATGCCACCAAGGGCCGCTGAGGTTCAGCAGGATCAGGCCGCTGAGCAGCATCAGGCCGTGGTACAGCGCCAGGATCAGGGTGGTGGTGGAGCGGCTGTAGAGGAAGCGGATCAGGTTGTGCATGATCAGCATCACCAGGCCGCCGAACAGCATGCCGAACAGCAGGGGCTGGCTTTGGTCTGAGGCCGCTACGGCTGCCGGCTCCAGGCTGATGGCCGGGCGCAGCTGGTGTTCGGAAACGAGGCGCAGGTAGATGTCCAGCGGTTGTTTGCTGTTGGGCAGGGGTAATACATGGTCGCTGCCACGCAGGGTGGGGCTGGCGTTGCCGGCCAGGCGTCCGTGGTGCAGCTGACGCAGAAGTTGGTCGCCCTCGAGGGCGTAGAGGTCCAGGCCGGAAAGGTCTGGGGCAAATACCCGCAACAGTTGTTCCTGGTCGCCGGGTTGCAGGCGGTAGTGCAGCCATAAGGCTTGTTCCGCAGGCGCTGCATCCAGCTCGGCGAGAATCAGGGGGCTGAACTGGTTGCGGTAGCGCTCGGAGCGCACATCGCTCAGTTGCAGGTTGGCCTGTTCGTCGAGCAGAACGGTCCAGCCTCCGTCATGTTCGGCAGCTGCCGGGAACATGCAGAGCAAGGTCAGCAAGCTGACGATCAGAGCTGAGGCAATCCGAAGCCGACGCACTACGAAATCCCTTCTTAGCCGATGTGCCGGGTACTAACTATGCGCGGCGCGCCAAGTCGAAGGCAAGGCCCGTGCCGGGCCTTGTCGACGAGCCGGATGCCGTGCGCTGAAAGCGCTACGGCGTTCCGGTTGTACTTACTGCTGGTGCTCACCGCGCTCGCGGGCGATGGCCCGATAACCGATGTCGGTACGGTAGAAGCTGCCGTTCCAGCTTACTTCCTTGGCCAGACGGTAAGCCTGCTGCTGCGCGTCAGCGACGGTGCTGCCCATGGCAGTGGCACACAAAACGCGACCGCCGTTGGTGACCACTTGGCCATCCTTGAGCGAAGTACCGGCATGGAACACCTTGCCTTCGATCTTGGCCGCAGCGTCCAGGCCGCTGATGGCGTCGCCCTTGGCGTAGTCGCCCGGGTAACCGCCAGCTGCCAGCACCACGCCCAGGCTTGGGCGCGGGTCCCATTGGGCTTCGACCTTGTCCAGCGCCTTGGCGAAGGCGGCTTCGATCAGCAGCACCAGGCTCGACTCCAGGCGCAGCATGACCGGCTGGGTTTCAGGGTCGCCGAAGCGGCAGTTGAACTCGATGACTTTGGGGTTGCCCGCCTTGTCGATCATCAGGCCTGCGTAGAGGAAGCCGGTGTAGACGTTGCCTTCCTCGGCCATGCCGCGCACGGTCGGCCAGATGACCTGGTCCATCACACGCTGGTGCACGTCGGCGGTGACCACCGGGGCAGGGGAGTAGGCACCCATACCGCCGGTGTTCGGGCCGGTGTCCTGGTCGCCGACGCGCTTGTGGTCCTGGCTGGTGGCCATGGGCAGCACGTTGTGGCCGTCGACCATGACGATGAAGCTGGCTTCCTCGCCGTCGAGGAACTCTTCGATCACCACACGCGAACCGGCTTCACCAAAGGCGTTACCGGCCAGCATGTCACGCACGGCGGCTTCGGCTTCTTCGAGGGTCATGGCGACGATCACGCCTTTGCCCGCAGCCAGGCCGTCGGCCTTGATCACGATCGGTGCGCCTTTCTCTTGCAGGTAGGCAAGTGCAGGCTCGATTTCGGTGAAGTTCTGGTAGTCGGCGGTCGGGATCTTGTGGCGTGCCAGGAAGTCCTTGGTGAAGGCCTTGGAACCTTCCAGCTGGGCCGCGCCCTTGGTTGGGCCGAAGCAGTCCAGGCCACGGCTGCGGAACAGGTCTACCACGCCGATGACCAGCGGTGCTTCAGGGCCGACGATGGTCAGGTCGACGTTCTTTTCGGCGAAGTCGGCCAGTTGCTCCAGGGCGCAGACGTCGATAGCGACGTTTTCGCACTTGGCTTCAATGGCGGTGCCGGCGTTGCCCGGGGCAACGAAGACTTTCTCGACGCGTGGGTCCTGGGCAACTTTCCAGGCCAGGGCGTGCTCACGGCCGCCGCTGCCGATGATCAAAACTTTCATGTCAAAACCTCGAATTCTTTCGGACGGGAGGCAAGGCCTCACACTGTACGAGGTCGCAATGAAGCAGGTAGATGCAAGGCGGGGCCGGTTCCGATGAGCGGAGTTGCCTTCTGGCAATGAGCATCAGCGGAACTGGCCCCAACGCAGCAGATGCCTGCTTCAGTGCGGCCGATTGCCGTAAATCAGTGGCGGAAGTGGCGCATGCCGGTGAAGACCATTGCAATGCCGGCTTCGTCGGCTGCAGCAATGACTTCAGCATCACGCATCGAACCACCCGGCTGGATCACGGCGCTGATACCCACTTTAGCCGCATTGTCGATGCCATCACGGAACGGGAAGAACGCGTCTGAGGCCATGACCGCGCCCTGCACCTGCAGGCCAGCATGCTCAGCTTTGATTGCAGCAATGCGGGCGGAGTTGACCCGGCTCATCTGGCCAGCGCCTACGCCGATGGTCTGGCGCTGCTTGGCGTAGACGATGGCGTTGGACTTGACGAACTTGGCCACTTTCCAGGCGAATACCAGATCGTGGATTTCTTGCTCGGTCGGGGCACGCTTGGTGACGATTTTCAGGTCATCGGCGGTGATCATGCCGATATCGCGGCTCTGTACCAGCAGGCCACCGTTGACGCGCTTGAAGTCCCAACCGGCAGCGCGCTCGGCAGGCCATTCGCCGCACTCAAGCAGGCGTACGTTCTGCTTGGCGGCAACCACTTCACGGGCAGCCTGGGAAATTTTCGGCGCGATGATCACTTCGACGAACTGGCGGTCGACGATGGCCTTGGCGGTTTCGCCGTCCAGCTCGCGGTTGAAGGCAATGATGCCGCCGAATGCCGACTCGGTGTCGGTGGCATAGGCCAGGTCGTAGGCCTTGCGGATGCCGCCTTCGTCTTCAGGCACAACGGCCACGCCGCACGGGTTGGCGTGCTTGACGATGACGCAAGCCGGCTTGACGAAGCTCTTCACGCACTCCAGCGCGGCGTCGGTGTCGGCCACGTTGTTGAACGACAGCTCCTTGCCTTGCAGCTGGATGGCGGTGGAAATGCTGGCTTCGCCTTTCTTGGCTTCTACGTAGAACGCCGCGCTCTGGTGCGGGTTCTCGCCGTAGCGCATTTCCTGGGCCTTGACGAACTGGCTGTTGAAGGTGCGCGGGAATTCGCTGCGGTCGGAAGTCGAAAGGGTGTCCTTGGCCTGGTTGATGGTGCCCATGTAGTTGGCGATCATGCCGTCGTAGGCAGCGGTGTGCTCGAACGCCTTGAGCATCAGGTCGAAGCGCTGGGCGTAAGTCAGGCCACCGGCCTTGAGGCCTTCTACGATACCGGCGTAATCGCTGGCGTTGACCACGATGGCCACGTCTTTGTGGTTTTTGGCAGCCGAACGGACCATGGTCGGGCCGCCGATGTCGATGTTCTCGATAGCGGTCGGCAGGTCACAGCCAGGCTTGGAAATGGTGGCTTCGAACGGGTACAGGTTGACCGCGACCAGGTCGATCGGCTTGATGCCGTGCTCGTTCATGATGGCGTCGTCGGTGCCGCGACGGCCGAGGATGCCGCCGTGGATCTTCGGGTGCAGGGTCTTGACCCGGCCATCCATCATTTCGGCGAAGCCGGTGTAGTCGGCCACTTCCACCGCGTTCACGCCGTTGTCCTTGAGCAGCTTGTAGGTGCCGCCGGTAGACAGGATCTCGACACCGAGCTGTTGCAGCTCACGGGCGAATTCGAGGATACCGGTCTTGTCGGAGACGCTGATCAGGGCGCGGCGGACTGGCAGGCGGGTAGTCTGGTCGGTCATTTCGGGTTCCAATAACGCGGTGGAGTCAGCAAAAAAGGCGCCTCTGTTCAGGGAGCCGCCTTTTCTGGTTGGGATTCTGGCTTACAGCAAGTCGTACTGCTTGAGCTTCTTGCGCAGTGTGCCTCGGTTCAGCCCGAGCATCTCACTGGCTTTGGTCTGGTTGCCCTTCACGTAGTTCATCACGCATTCGAGCAGGGGCGCCTCGACTTCGGAGAGCACCAGGTTGTACACGTCCGTGACGGTCGCGCCTTCCAGGTGGGCGAAGTAGTTGTGCAGCGCCTTCTCGACGCTGTCGCGAAGGGTCTGGCCCTCTTCGCTCGGCGTGTTGAGGTGCTGTTTCAGGTTGGCGTTGTCGCTCACGGGCGTTGTTCCACTCACAAATGTCTCGGTCATCATCGTCATGCGGCCACCCCTTGTCCGTCCTCTGTCTCAAGGCTCTGTCGACGTTCACTGAAAAACGCGCGAACGTTGGCGCACTGCGCTTGTGTGTCTTCCAAAGCGTTGAACCGGGAGCGAAACTCCTTGCCGCCGGGTCGTGTTGCCAGGTACCAGCCAACGTGCTTGCGGGCGATACGTACGCCCATCACATCGCCATAGAAGGCATGCAGCGCGGCCAGGTGCTCCAGCAGGATGCGTTCCACTTCGTCCAGCTGCGGCGCTGGCAGGTGTTCGCCAGTGCGCAGGTAATGCTCGATCTCGCGAAAGATCCACGGCCGCCCCTGGGCGGCGCGGCCGATCAACAAGCCGTCGACCCCGGTGGCATCCAGCACCGCCCGGGCCTTTTCTGGCGAAGTGATATCGCCGTTGGCAAAAACCGGGATAGACACCGCCTGTTTGATGGCAGCGATGGTGTCGTATTCGGCTTCGCCGGTGTACAGGTCTGCGCGTGTGCGGCCATGCACCGCCAGCGCCTGGATGCCGGCCTGTTCGGCGATCTTCGCCACGTTCAGGCCGTTCTTGTTCGCCCGGTCCCAACCGGTGCGGATCTTCAGGGTCACCGGAACATCCACGGCGCCGACAACGGCGTGGAGGATTTCGTGGACCAAGGCTTCATCTCTCAATAAAGCAGAGCCTGCAGCTTTGTTGCAGACTTTTTTTGCCGGGCAGCCCATGTTGATATCGATGATCTGGGCGCCCGCTTCGACGTTGGCCTTTGCCGCCGCTGCCATCATTTGCGCATCACCGCCGGCGATCTGCACCGAGCGTGGCTCGGGATCACCTTCATGGATGCGGCGCAGGCTCGATTTGCGGCTGTTCCACAGGCTCATATCGCTGCTGACCATTTCCGACACCACCATGCCCGCGCCCAGGCGCTGGCAAAGTGTACGGAAAGGCTGGTCCGTGACCCCGGCCATGGGCGCGAGGATCAGGTTGTTACGTAGTGTGTATTGGCCGATGCGTACCGCCGACATAGGTGATCCCTGTTGTGGGGCCGAATCTTGGAGTTCGAAAAAGGGTTGGCATGATACCCGCTCTCGGTGACCGGATAAAGATGGATTTGGATAAAATCTGAACAATCAGGGCGAGCGACAAGCAGCAAGCTTCAAGCTGCAAGAGGGAGCAGGCCGGCTATCGGCTCGCTTGTCTTGTGGCTTGAAGCTTGCCGCTTGTCGCTTATTCCGGCGAACGGAAGCTCAGGCTATAGTTCACGGCCTTCGGCCCCGGGTCGAGGATGTCCAGGGCGATATGGATCGGCGTCTGGCTGGGCATGTCGCCACGCCCGGCCAACTCGCCCGACAGGTACTCGCTGGGCTTGAAGCGACGGCTGGCGATCAGCTGGCCATTGAGGTCGGCAAAGCGCAGCTCCAGCAGCGGGAACGGCTGGGAGAAGGGGGCGCGGTTGTAGATGATCGCATCGACAATCAGTGCACCCTTGAAGTCGGGGTGGCTGCGCACTACCAGGTTGCTGCTCTTGATGCGTGCAATATCGACCCGGGTGGGCACCTGGCAACCGACCATCGGGCAGATCTGCTGGAAGATTGGCCGGTACTGGTCCTGGCGGGCCATTTCGTCGAAGTGGAACCACACGTACTGGAAGGCCAGCAGGCCAGCAGCCAGCAAGGTCAGAAAGCCCCACAACAAACGCTTGCCCCAGTTGGGGGCGGGTTTTTCCCAGCCCAGCTGCAGCGGGTCGTCGACCACGTCGACCAGCGGTTCCTTGCGTACCGGGCGCTCGGGTTTACTGGCAAGGCCTGGTTCAAGGCGGCCGCCGGGTAGGGGCTCGTCAGGTTCGTCGTCGCGGGCCGACAGGTGCAGCGCCAGCGGCTCATCGTCGCGGGCGCTCAGGCCTTTTTCCGGTATTTCGTCATCGCTGGCGCCCAGTGGCTCGCTGAAGGCGGGCTGCTCATCGATTTCGGGGGCGCGGTGGACGGGTGGCTCGTCATCGATCTCCAGGTCAAGGTTGCTGCCCAGGGTCGGTTCGGTGCGCTCGCCGGGTGCCGGTTTCAGGTCCAGTGCCAGGGGCTCTGGCTCCAACAGCACCGGGGCGGCTTCTGCCGGCTGTTGGGGTTCAAAGGGCTCGTCGGTGGCTGTGCCGAACAGGTCGTCTGCGTGCTCGTCCGGGTGCAGTTCGTCGCGCCGTGCCTGCAGCCCGCCATCCAGGTTGGTCGGGCGTGTGGGGGCCGGTTGGCCACGACGTTCCAGGCGCTCCAGTTCCTTGTCGAGGTCAAGCTCATCCAGGGCCTGGGCGGTAAGCGCCCAGGCATCGTCAGGCCTATCGTTGCGTACTTCGACGGCGGGCTCAGGGGGGGGCGCCTGCTCGATCAGCGGTTCGGCCGGCACAGCGGGTACTGGCGCAGCCACCGCTGGGGCATTGGCGCGGTTCTGCTCCAGCAACTGCTTGGCGGCATTGAACACCTGCAAGCAGTGACCGCAGCGCACCACACCGCGAGCCACGCTCAGCTGGTGGTGGGTGACGCGAAAGCTGGTCTGGCAATGCGGGCACTGGGTGACGAAACTGTCGGTCATGCGGCAATCCGGGAGCTGTGCAGAAGACTATTCTAGGCCCGCTTAACGGCGGCGACCACTGATGCGCACCCAGCCGTCGCGTACGACGATCGGGTCCAGTTCGAAGTCGGCAGCGTAGGCGGCAGCCACTTCTTCGCCCTGCTCGGCGAGGATGCCCGACAGGGCCAGCAGGCCACCTGGGCGGACCAGGCGGGACAATTGCGGCGCCAGCGATACCAGCGGGCCGGCCAGGATGTTGGCGACCAGCACGTCGGCCTGCATGGCCGGCATATGCTCGGGCAGGTACAGCGCCAGCTTTTCATCGGCAATGCCGTTGCGCTGGGCGTTGTCGCGCGAAGCCTCGATGGCCTGCACGTCGATGTCGGTGCCGACGGCTTCACGGGCGCCCAGCAGCAGCGCGGCAATGGCCAGGATGCCCGAGCCGCAGCCGAAGTCCAGCACCTGGGTGCCTTCGAGTTGCTGGCCGTCGAGCCATTCCAGGCACAGGGCAGTGGTGGGATGGGTGCCGGTGCCGAAGGCCAGGCCCGGGTCGAGCAGCAGGTTGACGGCGTCCTTTTCCGGGGCATCGTGCCAGCTCGGCACGATCCACAGGCGTTGGCCGAAACGCATCGGCTGGAAGTTGTCCATCCAGCTGCGTTCCCAGTCCTGGTCCTCGATCACTTCGGCCTGGTGCTCGGGCAGATCTGCGCCGGTCAGCAGGCGCAGGTGGGCGAACACCTGCTCAGGGTCGGCATCGGCCTCGAACAATGCCAGCAAGTGGGTGTGCGACCACAGCGGGGTGGTGTTGAGGTCTGGCTCGAAGATCGGTTGATCTTCGGCGTCCATGAACGTGACCGAGACGGCGCCGACTTCAAGCAGGGCGTCTTCGTAGGTTTCGGCTTGTTCCGGGCTGATGGCCAGGCGTACTTGCAGCCAGGGCATGGCGGGCACCTTTGGTAAATCGACAGGGGCAGCCCTAGGCTGCGCGAAGGCTGGCAGTTTACGCGAGTGCGGGGGATTTGTGGATCGGCTTGGGAAGGGGGCGCGCAGCGCCCCCAAAAACCATCAGACAAAGCAGAGCGACAGCGACTCAGCTATGTAAGCAGGCTTTTCTTCACCTTCTATTTCCAACGTGGCAATCGCCTTCAGCAGCCATTGCCCCGGCTTTTTCTCGGTCACCTCGGCCAGGTCCACCTTCAAACGCACCTGGCTGTCGACCTTGACCGGCTGAATGAACCTGACGCTGTCCAGCCCATAGTTCACCACCATCTTCAGCCCTTGCGGCAGGATCAGGATGTCCTCGATCAGCTTGGGAATCAGCGACAAGGTCAGGAAACCGTGGGCAATCGTGCCGCCAAACGGTGTTTTTGCCGCCTTCTCAGGGTCGACATGAATGAACTGGAAATCGCCGGTTGCCTCGGCGAACAGGTTGATGCGCTGCTGGTCGATCTTGAGCCAGGCAGAGCGGCCCAGTTCCTTACCAACGTACTGCGAAAGCTCTGTAACCGGTACATAGGGCATCGCGGACTCTCCAGGTTGTCAGTTGGTACGAAAGTGCAAGATCAGCACGGCTAACCGTTTCAGTCAAGTTGCCCGCTTTTCGGCGAATATCGGTCTATAGCCGGGCGTGCTTATAATGGCCACCATGCCCGAGGGAGATGCTTATGCTGTTGCGTGGTTTGACCTGGCTGGTGCTGTTCCAGCTGCTGGGGACGGCGATCAATCACCTGTTGGTGCCGGTTTTGCCGGGGCCGATTATTGGCCTGTTGCTGCTGTTGTTCTTTCTCATGGCTCGCGGTGAGGTGGGCAAGCCGTTGAACGAGGCCGCCAGTAGCCTGCTGCGCTACCTGCCGCTGTTGCTGGTGCCGCCGGCGGTAGGGGTAATGGTGTATGCCAAGGACATTGCCGCTGATTTCTGGGCCATTGCCGGAGCCTTGCTGATTTCCTGCCTGGTGACGCTGGTGTTTGTCGGGGTGCTGATGCAAAAGCTCATCCAGCGCCAGGGCAAACGTGAGGAGCAGCCATGATGCTCGACTGGCAAGGCGCGCTTGACGCAGTCGTCCATCACCCGTTGTTCGGTATCGGCATTACGCTCGGTGCCTACCAGGTTGTGCTGGCGGCCTACGAAAAGACCCGCTGGATCTTCCTGCAGCCGGTGCTGGTGTCGATGTTGCTGGTCATCGGCGTATTGCTGCTGTGCGGTATTGACTACAGCGAGTACCGCAAAAGCACCGAAATCATGAACATCCTGCTGGGGCCTGCCACCGTCGCCCTGGCTGTGCCGCTCTATCTCAACCTGCGGCGTATCCGCCAGCTGTTCTGGCCCACATTTACTACGCTGGTAGTCGGAGGCCTGTTCGCCACCCTGTGCTGCCTGTTGCTGGGCTGGTGGTTCGGTGCCGAACACATGATCCTGATGACCATGGCGCCGAAGTCCGTTACTTCGCCGATCGCCATGCTGGTGGCCGAACAGATGGGGGGCGTGGCGGCCTTGGCTGCGGTGTTCGTGTTGATTACCGGGGTGATCGGGGCCATCTTCGGTCCGGCCCTGCTGAGCCGCTTCGGGGTGCACAGCCCTGAGGCGCGAGGCATGTCGCTGGGCGTGACCGCGCACGCGGTGGGCACTTCGGTGGCCCTGCAGGAAAGTGACGAATGCGGCGCCTTTGCCGCGCTGGCGATGAGCCTGATGGGCGTGGCCACGGCGGTGTTCCTGCCGCTGGCGGTCAGCCTGGTGGCTTGAGGACTTGTGATGACGCTACCGCTGTTTCCGCTCAATACCGTGCTGTTTCCTGGCTGCTTTCTCGATTTGCAGATTTTCGAGGCGCGCTACCTGGACATGATAAGCCGCTGCATGAAGCAGGGCGAAGGTTTTGGTGTGGTGTGCATCCTTGAGGGCGAGCAGGTTGGCAAAGCGCCACCTATGGTCGCCTCGATTGGCTGTGAGGCGGTCATCCGCGACTTCGTCCAGCAAGACAACGGGTTGCTGGGTATTCGCGTCGAAGGTGTGCGGCGCTTCAACCTCGACAGCACCGAAGTGCAGAAGGACCAGTTGCTGGTAGGGCAGGTGCAATGGTTGCCGGAGCAGGCGGACAGCCCGTTGCTGGAGGCGGACGACGACCTGTTGGCGCTGCTGGTGGCGCTGGGTGAGCACCCGATGGTCGAAGCGCTGGACATGCCGAGGCCAGTGGACGGGCGGCAGGCGCTGTCCAATCAGCTGGCGTACCTGCTGCCGTTCATGGAAGAGGACAAGTTGGATTTGTTGACCCTGGACTCACCGCAGCAGCGGTTGGGGGAGATCCAGAAGCTGCTGGAGCGGATTCAGGGTGAGTTGTTTGCATGATGGTTCTGTAGTGCCTGTACCGGCCCTTTCGCGGGTTTACCCGCGAAAGGGCCGGTACAGGCAACATCAATACTGATATCTGAGCAACGCCTGTGGCAGCGCATGCATGGCAAAGAACGCCAGCAGCGCAATACACGCCGGCAACACCAGCCACCACACCCGCTGCGGCAAGGCTGGCAGTGTCTGGCGCCGTTGCACCAGGGTCAGGCTAAGCGCACACACACAGCACGCCAGCAGCGCCCCGGCCAGGATGTCTGTCGGCCAGTGAGCCCCCAGGTAAACCCGCGACAGGGCAATCGCCAGGGCCGGAATGCAACCCAGCATCACCCAGGTCAGGCGCATCCGCGGTGGCTGCCCACGCCCCGCCAGCACGGCCATCACCAGAAAGAATGCAAACGACGCCGAGCTGTGCCCGCTGGGCATGCTGTAGCTGGTCAACGGGTCGGTCAGCACTTCCGGCCGTGCCCGGGCGAACAGCCATTTGAGTGTGCCGTTGGCAATCGCCGTGCCCATCAGGGCGCCGACAGCGAACAGGGCGTGTCGCCACTGCCGGGCAAGCAGCAACAGGCCTGTCAGCAGCCCGCCAAGGAAGAACTGGGTCCGGAAGTCACCCAGCCGCGTCACCAGAACCACGGTGCCATCGATGGCCTGGCTGCGGTGTTCCTGAACCAGTGTCATAACGCCTTGATCGAACTCATGTAGGTAAGGCCAGCCGATAAATATCCCGGCCAGGGCGATGAAACTGAGGCCCGCTACCAGCCGGGTGCCGTGGCGCTGGTCACGCAGGCTGCTGTTGAGGCTAAGGCCGATCAGCACGGCCAGGGTGCCGGCGATGATGCCCGCATCCAGCCAGAAGCCTTCCGGCAGCGGCAGGCGCATGGCCGCACCAGTGGCCCAGCCGGGCAGCAGGTAGGCGACCGACCAGCCGGCGCCGGCCACCAGGCTGACGGCGATGAAGCGCGGCAGTGGCATGTCGAACATGCCGGCCACCATCGGCAGCATTGGCCGCAGAGGGCCGATAAACCGGCCTACCAGCAGGCTGGCAATGCCATAACGCTGGAAGTAGGTCTCTGCGCTGCCAATCCATTCCGGGTGGTGGCGCAGTAAGGGCAGGCGGCGGATGTTCTGGTGGAAGTACTTGCCCACCGTATACGACAGCGCATCACCCAAAAGGCCGCCAAGGAAGCCCAGCAGCAAGGTTTCCCCCAGGCTGAAGGCGCCACTGCCGGCCAGTACCGCGACGGCGAACAGCAGCACGGTACCCGGCACGATGATGCCGGCGATGGCCAGGCATTCGATGCAGGCCACCAGGAAAATCGCGAGGCCAAGCCACTGTGGGTTGGCGCTTAGCCAGCCGGTCAGGCTGTCGAGCCATTGGCCCATGTTCAGCTTCCTTGTTCGTGAATGAAGAAGTCCCGGCCTTCGACTTGGCCGCGGCGTAACGGGTTCCGCGTGCAGAAGCGGGCGTATTCGGCATCGACGAAACGGTAGGGCAGGTGTTCGTCACGCCCGTGCGGGATGCCCAGGCGCGCGGCCTGGATGACCCGTGGTACGGCGTTGCCGCAATCGTCCACGTACAGCCGCTCGGCGTCGAAGCGTTGGGCGTCCCAGTGCGGCACTTTCAGGCCCAGGGCCCGGCATAGCAGGGTCTGGCCCGCGCACAGGCGCTCATCCGGGCGCAGCTGGCCGCTGGCATCGGGGTTGTTCAGTTGCATCTGCGCCAGGCTGTTGGGGCCTGAAAGGGCATCCTGCCAAGGATAGGCGGACTTGATCAGCACCGCATTGCCCGGCCCGTGAGCGCTGAAGTTCAGCGAGTCGCCGCCGCGGGCGTAATACATGTAGATGTGCCCGCCATCGAGGAACAGCGCTTTGCGCTTTTCGGTGTAGCCGAGCGAGGCGTGGCTGCCTTTGTCGGCGAGGTAGTAAGCCTCGGTCTCGATGATGCGCGCGGCAAGCCACAGGTCGCCGTGGCGATGGCGGATAACCTTGCCGAGCAGGGCTTTGGCCAGGGTCTGGGCGTCGCGGTCGAAAAAGCTGTCGGGCAGGGCTGGCATGCGGGCGGTTCATGGCTGGGGAGGCGGGATGATAGCAATGAATGGCTTAATCGAGGCTGAACCAGGGGCGCGATTGAATGGTATCTGTATGTTTCATTGGTGGGGTTTCGGTGTGCTCGCCGTGGTGTATTCGTTGTTGTTGAAATCGAGCGCCGCCCGCGCGGCGCATCGCGAGCTGCGCTCGCTCCAACGTTTGTTTCGGGCCAGTAACACCTGCGCCAACGCGCGCGACCGCCCTGTTCGTACGACACGATATCGAGCCTTGCGCCAAGGCGTTCGCGCGCAAATCCCACAGGATTGATTGGCCCGAAACAAACGTAGGAGCGAGCGCAGCTCGCGATGCGCCGCGCGGGCGGCGCTCGATTTCACAGGCGCAGATAATCGTGAGACGAACTACCATTTTCTACCATCCGCCACCCGCCGCTGGGCGTACACCTGCGCGGCAGTTATAATCAGCCGATTTCCCCTTCGCCAAGACACCGAACCCATGACTGAGTCCGTTCTTGACTATATGACCCGCTTGGGTCGCGCTGCCCGTGAGGCTTCCCGGGTGATCGGCCGTGCCAGCACCGCGCAGAAGAACCGCGCCCTGCAAGCCGCCGCCGATGCGCTGGATGCTGCCCGTGCCGAGCTGACTGCCGCCAACGAACAGGACCTGGCCGCCGGCCGCGCCAATGGCCTGGAGCCGGCGCTGCTGGACCGCCTGGCGCTGACCCCAGCACGCATCGACGGCATGATCACCGGCCTGCGCCAGGTGGCCAGCCTGCCGGACCCGGTCGGTGCGATTCGCGACATGAGCTACCGCCCGTCGGGCATTCAGGTCGGCAAGATGCGCACACCGCTGGGGGTGATCGGGATCATCTACGAATCGCGCCCGAACGTGACCATCGATGCTGCCAGCCTGTGTCTGAAGTCGGGCAACGCGACCATCCTGCGCGGCGGCTCCGAAGCGATCCATTCCAACCGCGCCATCGCCACCTGCATCCAGCGTGGCCTTGCTGAAGCCGGCCTGCCGGCAGCCGTGGTTCAAGTGGTCGAGACCACTGACCGCGAAGCCGTGGGTGCGCTGATCAGCATGCCGCAGTTCGTCGACGTCATCGTGCCGCGCGGCGGCCGTGGCCTGATCGAACGCATCAGCCGCGATGCCCGGGTGCCGGTCATCAAGCACCTGGACGGTATCTGCCACGTCTACGTCAGCCAGCATGCCGACCTGGACAAGGCCTGGAACGTGGCCTTCAACGCCAAGACCTACCGCTATGGCATCTGTGGCGCCATGGAAACCCTGCTGGTCGACCAGCAGGTGGCCGAGCGCTTCCTGCCGGAAATGGCCCGCCGCTTCCAGGAGAAGGGCGTGGAGCTGCGTGGCTGCGAGCGTACCCGCGCGCTGATTGAAGCCAAACCGGCCAGCGAAGACGACTGGCACACCGAGTACCTGGACGCGATCCTGTCGATCCGCGTCGTGGACGGCCTGGACCAGGCCATCGAGCACATCAACCACTATGGCTCGCACCACACCGACTCGATCATCAGCGAACACCAGGGCGAAGCCCGCCAGTTCATGGCTGAAGTCGACTCGGCGTCGGTCATGCTCAACACCCCGACGTGCTTCGCCGACGGCTTCGAGTACGGCCTGGGTGCGGAAATCGGCATTTCCACCGACAAGCTGCATGCCCGTGGCCCGGTCGGCCTGGAAGGCCTGACCTGCGAGAAGTACGTGGTCATCGGCGATGGCCAGCTGCGCGGCCAGGGGTCGTGCTGAGTTGAGCAAGGCCCAGGCAGTCCGGCGCATCGGCATTCTAGGCGGCACCTTCGACCCCGTGCACATCGGCCACCTGCGCAGCGCGCTGGAAGTGGCCGAGTTCATGGGGCTGGACGAGTTGCGCCTGTTGCCCAACGCCCGGCCGCCGCACCGCGATACCCCGCAGGTGGCCGCCGAGGACCGCCTGGCCATGGTGCGTGAAGCGGTGCAAGGCGTTGCCTGCCTGAGCGTCGATGCCCGCGAGCTTGCGCGTGACAAACCGTCGTACACCATCGATACGCTGGAGTCGATCCGCGCCGAACTGGCCGACAACGACCAGCTGTTCCTGGTGCTGGGCTGGGATGCCTTCTGTGGCCTCCCTACCTGGCACCGCTGGGACGAACTGCTGCAACACTGTCACATCCTGGTGCTGCAACGCCCGGATGCCGACGTCGAACCCCCTGACGAGCTGCGCAACCTGCTGGCTGCGCGCTCGGAGAGCGATCCTGCCGCCATGTCCGGCCCGGCGGGAAATATTTCGTTCGTCTGGCAGACGCCGCTTGCGGTGTCGGCTACACAGATCCGACAGCTGCTGGCCAGCGGCAAATCGGTGAGGTTCCTGGTGCCGGACGCCGTACTGGCCTACATCGAGGCGCACGAACTGTATCGTGCGCCCAACTGACGGTGCCTCTGGCGCCTCATCCAACGAGTTGAACGAGTTTTATATGACCAAGCAGAAAATTTACGGCGAAGAACTGGTCGCCCTGACCAAGGCAGCGCTGGAAGACGTCAAGGCCCAGGACATTCAGGTCATCGACGTGCGCGAAAAGCACAGCCTGACCGACTACATGATCATTGCCACCGGTACCTCCAACCGCCAGATCAACGCGATGCTGGAAAAGGTCCGCGAAGCCGTGAAGGCCAAGGGCGCCCAACCACTGGGTGAAGAAGGCAAGGGCGACAGCGACTGGGTGCTGCTGGACCTGAACGACGTCATCGTGCACATGATGACTGCCGCTGCCCGCCAGTTCTACGACCTAGAGCGTCTGTGGCAGGGTGCCGAGCAAAGCCGTGCTGCCGATGGCAAGCACCACAGCCCGGACCACGCTCACGAGTACTCCGACAAGCTCAAAGACCGCGAATAAGGGCAGCGCTGTGCGTTTGCGCCTGATTGCGGTCGGCTCGCGCATGCCGAGGTGGGTCGAGGAAGGCTGGCATGAATATGCCAAGCGCCTGCCTGCCGAGCTGTCGCTGGAGCTGGTGGAAATCCCGCTGAACACCCGTGGCAAGAATGCCGACGTCGCCCGCCTGATCCGTCAGGAGGGCGAAGCCATGCTGAGCAAGGTGCAGCCTGGGGAACGCATTGTCACCCTCGAGGTCCATGGCAAGCCCTGGAGTACCGAGCAGCTGGCGACCGAGCTGGACCGCTGGCGCCTGGATGCGCGCACGGTGAATTTGATGGTGGGGGGCCCGGAAGGCCTTGCGCCTGAGGTCTGTGCGCGCGCCGAGCAACGCTGGTCGCTGTCGCCGCTGACCCTGCCGCACCCGTTGGTAAGGATACTCATCGGCGAGCAGATCTACCGCGCCTGGACCGTGTTGTCCGGGCACCCTTACCACAAATGAGCCTGTAAGCAGTCCGATGTCGCAGCCGATCCGTCTCAAGGACCACGAGAAAGACGCCCGCCTGGTGCGCAACCGCGTCGTGGTCGGCGCGGTGGCGATCATGCTGCTTATTTGTGTGCTGATCGCGCGGCTGTATTACCTGCAGATCATCCAGTACGACTACCACTCGACGCTGTCGGAAAACAACCGGGTGCATGTGCAGCCGATTCCGCCGACTCGCGGGCTGATTTTCGACCGCAACGGGGTGATCGTTGCCGACAACCGGCCCAGCTTCAGCCTGTCGATGACCCGCGAACGTGCGGGTAACTGGCAAGAAGTGCTGGATACCATCGTCGAAGTGCTGGAGCTGACGGCCGACGACCGCGCGTTGTTCGAAAAGCGCATGCGTCAGGGCCGTAGGCCTTTCGAACCCGTGCCGATCCTGTTCGAGCTGAATGAAGAGCAGATCGCCCGGGTGGCGGTAAACCAGTTCCGCCTGCCAGGTGTGGAAGTGGTTGCCCAGCTGGTGCGGCATTATCCGCAGGGTGCGCATTTCGCCCATTCGGTGGGTTATGTGGGGCGCATCAACGAGAAAGAGCTGAAAACCCTCGACCCGGTGAACTACAGCGGCACCCACCATATCGGCAAGACCGGCATCGAGCGCTTCTACGAGGACGCCTTGCACGGCCAGGTCGGCTACGAGGAAGTCGAGACCAACGCCCGTGGCCGTGTGCTGCGCGTGCTCAAACGCACCGACCCGCAACCTGGCAAGGACATCGTACTGAGCCTGGACATCAAGCTGCAGGAAGCCGCCGAAGCCGCGCTAGGCGGCCGGCGTGGCGCAGTGGTGGCGCTCGACCCGCGTACTGGCGAGGTGCTGGCGATGGTCAGCCAGCCAAGTTTCGACCCCAACCTGTTCGTGACGGGCATCAGCTTCAAGGCCTATGCCGAACTGCGCGACTCGATAGACCGGCCGCTGTTCAACCGCGTGCTGCGTGGCCTGTACCCGCCGGGTTCGACCATCAAACCGGCCGTAGCGATTGCCGGCCTGGACAGTGGCGTGGTCAACGCCAGCAGCCGGGTGTTCGACCCGGGCTATTACCAACTGCCCAACTACGACCACAAATACCGTAACTGGAACCGTTCCGGCGATGGCTGGGTCGATCTGGACACCGCGATCATGCGTTCCAACGACACCTACTTCTATGACCTTGCGCACAAGATGGGCATCGATCGGCTGTCCAGCTACATGAACAAGTTCGGCATCGGCCAGCGGGTTTCCCTCGACATGTTCGAGGAGTCCGCCGGGTTGATGCCATCGCGTGAATGGAAGCGTGCCACGCGCCGCCAGGCCTGGTTCCCGGGTGAAACCCTGATTCTCGGCATCGGCCAGGGCTACATGCAGGCCACACCATTGCAACTGGCCCAGGCCACGGCATTGATCGCCAACAAGGGCGTGTGGAACCGCCCACACCTGGCCAAGACCATCGAAGGCCAGCCGCCGGTGGATGAAAACCCCATGGACAACATCGTGCTGCGTGACAAGTCCGACTGGGCCAAGGTCACCCACGGCATGGAGCAGGTGATGCACAACGCCCGTGGTACCGCACGCAAGGCGGCTGCTGGCGCCCAGTACCGCATTGCCGGCAAGAGCGGTACCGCCCAGGTGGTGGCGATCAAGCAGGGTGAGAAGTACGACCGCAACAAGCTCCAGGAGCGCCACCGCGACCACGCCCTGTTCGTCGCCTTTGCCCCGGCCGATGACCCGAAAATCGTGGTCTCGGTGATGGTCGAGAACGGTGAGTCCGGCTCTGGTGTTGCTGCCCCCGTGGTACGCCAGATCATGGACGCCTGGCTGCTCGACGAAAACGGCCGGCTCAAGCCCGAGTTCGCGCCTGCCACCGTGACCCAGGAATCGGCCCTGTGATGAACAATTTCGATCGCATGCTCTCCAGCGAGGATGTGATGCGTCGGCGCGCCAGCTTCCTGCAGCGCATCCACATCGACGGCCCCTTGCTGATCATCCTGCTGACCCTCGCGGCCGGCAGCCTGTTCGTGCTCTATTCGGCCAGTGGCAAGAACTGGGACCTGCTGCTCAAACAGGCTACCTCGTTTGGCATAGGCCTGGTGTCCATGTTCGTCATCGCCCAGCTGGAGCCGCGATTCATGGCCCGCTGGGTACCCTTGGCGTACCTGACCGGAGTGCTGCTGCTGGTGGTGGTGGACGTGATGGGCCACAACGCCATGGGCGCCACGCGCTGGATCAACATCCCCGGGGTGATCCGCTTCCAGCCCTCGGAGTTCATGAAGATCATCATGCCGGCGACCATCGCCTGGTACCTGTCCAAGCGCACCTTGCCTCCGCATTTGAAGCACGTGGCCATCAGCCTTGTGCTGATTGGCGTGCCGTTCATATTGATCGTACGCCAGCCCGACCTGGGCACCGCGCTGCTCATCCTTGCCTCCGGTGCCTTCGTGCTGTTCATGGGTGGCCTGCGCTGGCGCTGGATCCTCAGCGTGCTGGCAGCGGCAGTGCCGGTGGCGGTGGCGATGTGGTTCTTCGTGATGCACGACTACCAGAAGCAGCGGGTACTGACCTTCCTCGACCCGGAGAGCGACCCGTTGGGCACGGGCTGGAACATCATCCAATCCAAGGCCGCAATCGGTTCGGGCGGAGTGTTCGGCAAGGGCTGGCTGCTCGGTACCCAATCGCACCTGGACTTTTTGCCCGAAAGCCACACCGACTTCATCATCGCCGTACTGGGCGAGGAATTCGGCCTGGTCGGCATCTGCCTGTTGCTGATTGTCTATCTGTTGCTGATCGGCCGTGGCCTGATGATCACAGCCCAGGCGCAGACCCTGTTCGGCAAGCTGCTCGCGGGCAGCCTGACCATGACCTTTTTTGTATACGTGTTCGTCAATATCGGAATGGTCAGCGGCCTTCTCCCCGTGGTGGGCGTGCCGCTGCCGTTTATCAGCTATGGCGGAACATCGTTGGTGACGCTGCTGTCAGCGTTTGGCGTTCTGATGTCGATCCACACGCACCGCAAATGGATCGCACAGGTTTGAATAAGGTGAAGAATTTCATGCAAGCAGTGCGTAACTGGGCTGCCCGTTGTGCGCCGTGGATCGGCGCGGTGGGCCTGTTCGGCGCTGTACAGCTGGCCCACGCCGGTGATTACCAAGGCTCGCCGCAGGTGGCCCAGTTTGTCGGCGAAATGAGCCGCGACTATGGCTTTGCCCCTGAGCAGCTGATGGGCGTGTTCGCTGACGTGCAGCGAAAGCAGTCGATCCTCGACGCTATCTCGCGCCCGGCCGAACGGGTCAAGCCGTGGAAGGACTACCGGCCGATGTTCCTCACCGACGCGCGCATCGCCCGTGGTGTGGACTTCTGGCGCCAGCACGAGGCGGTATTGGCCCGTGCCGAGCAGGAATACGGCGTGCCGGCACAGTACATCGTCGCCATCATCGGTGTGGAAACGTTCTTCGGCCGCAACACCGGCAACTACCGGGTGATCGATGCCCTGTCGACCCTGGGCTTCGACTACCCGCCTCGGGCTGAATTCTTCCGCAAGGAACTGCGCGAATTCCTGTTGCTGGCCCGCGATGAACAGCTCGACCCGCTCACGCTCAAAGGCTCCTACGCCGGCGCCATGGGCCTGCCGCAGTTCATGCCGAGCAGCTTCCGCAACTTTGCGGTGGACTTCGACGGCGATGGCCACATCAACATCTGGAACAACCCGGACGATGCCATTGGCAGCGTCGCCAGCTACTTCAAGCGCCATGGCTGGGTGGCCGGTGGGGGCGTGGTCAGCCGCGCCTGGGTGGATGGCGCGCGCGCCGACGAAGGCCTGACCACAGGCATCGAGCCTGTGAAAACCGTCGGGGAGTTGCGCACGCTCGGCTGGTCGGTTCATGATTCGCTGCGCGATGATCTGCCGGTTACCGCTTTCCGCCTTGAGGGTGACAATGGCCCCGAGTACTGGGTGGGCCTGAAGAACTTCTACGCGATCACGCGTTACAACCGCAGCGTGATGTATGCCATGGCGGTGCATCAGCTTGCGGAACAGCTGGTTCAAGTACGGGGCGTCAAGTAATGCGCGCAATCATCTCTGCCAATTCTTTCAAGCTGCTCACCTGCCTCGCCGTTGGCGTGCTGCTGGCCAGTTGCTCCTCCAACCGCCCGGCCCAGCAAAGCAGTGGCAACGTCGTGCGCAGTCAGCCAGGCCTGGACATCAACCGGGCACACAAGGACGGCGCGCCGTGGTGGGACGTGGATGTGAACAAGATCCCCGATGCCACGCCGACCGTGCATACGGGCAACTACAAGGCCAACCCGTACACGGTGCTGGGCAAGACCTATTACCCGATGCAGGACTCGCGCAACTACCGCGCCGAGGGCACCGCGTCGTGGTATGGCACCAAGTTCCATGGGCAGAACACCGCCAACGGCGAGCTGTATGACCTGTACGGCATGAGCGCAGCACACAAGACGCTGCCGCTGCCGGCCTATGTGCGGGTGACCAACCTGGCCAACGGTCGCAGCGTGATTCTGCGGGTGAACGACCGTGGCCCGTTCTATTCCGACCGTATTATCGACCTGTCCTATGCGGCTGCGAAAAAGCTCGGTTACGCCGAGATCGGCACCGCGCATGTGCGCGTCGAGGGCATCGACCCGCAGCAGTGGTGGGCCCAGCGTGGCCAGACGCCGCCGATGGTGCTCAAAGAACCGCAGGTAGCCCAGACCCAGGCGATCCCGGCCAACACCGGGCGTGTCGAGCAATGGACCCCGCCGCCTCAGCAGCACGCAGCGCCGGTGGTGCCGGTGCAGGTGGGGGGCAACAACGTGCCGGCGGGCAACGGCGGCAGCTTCCTGCAGGTAGGCGCCTTTGCCAACCCGGACGCAGCCGAGCTGCTGCGCTCCAAGCTCAGCACCATGGTCAATGCGCCGGTGTTCATCAGCTCGATCGTGCGTAACCAGCAGACCCTGCACCGCGTACGCCTGGGGCCGATTGGCAGCCAGGGCGAGATCCAGCAGGCACAAGACAGCATCCGCCTGGCGAACTTGGGGCAGGCCAAGCTGGTCACAGCAGACTGACCGTTTATATGGGGCGGCCATCAGCGTGGCCGCAACCAAACTGTCGGTTTTGTCATGAATTGCCGGGCGCGCCCATGTACAATGACGGCTTTTGCCCGCAGCGACATAAAGCCGCACGTTCGTGGGCCAGGCCGACGGCCAAAAAACTAGACTGACTGGCGCTGGGCACACGATCTTGCCCAGGGAACATCTCAGACCATTAGCGATTTTCGAGAGACGGATGAACATCACCAACCTTGCCAAACGACTTTGCCTGCCTGTACTGCTGATGATCACGCCTGCCGCCTTCGCGGCTGAGCAGATGACGCCGGCACCACCTCAATTGGCAGCCAAGTCCTACGTACTCATGGACGCGTCCAGCGGCAACGTGCTGGTCGAGAACAACGGTGACGAGCGCCTGCCGCCGGCCAGCCTGACCAAGCTGATGACCGCCTACATCGCCACCCTGGACATCCGCCGTGGCCAGATCGGTGAAAACGACCCGGTCACCGTCAGCGAAAACGCCTGGCGTACTGGCGGTTCGCGCATGTTCATCAAGGTGGGCAGCCAGGTGACCGTCAGCGACCTGCTGCACGGCATCATCATCCAGTCCGGCAACGACGCTTCGGTCGCCCTGGCCGAGCACATCGCCGGCAGCGAAGATGCCTTCGCCGACATGATGAACAAGACGGCTGCCGACCTGGGCATGACCAACAGCCACTTCATGAACCCGACCGGCCTGCCGCACCCGGACCACTATTCGTCTGCGCACGACATGGCCACCCTGGCCCGTGCGATCATCACCGTCGACCCGGCCCACTACGCCATCTATTCGCAGAAGGAATTCTTCTGGAACAACATCAAGCAGCCGAACCGCAACCTGCTGCTGTGGCGTGACAAGACCGTCGATGGCCTGAAAACCGGCCACACCGACGAAGCTGGCTACTGCATGGTGGCTTCGGCCGTTCGCGACGGCCAGCGCCTGATCGCCGTGGTGTTCGGTACCAACAGCGAGCAATCGCGTGCTGCCGAAACCCAGAAGCTGCTGACCTATGGCTTCCGCTTCTTCGAAACCCAGACCTTCTACCAGAAGGGCACCGAGCTGACCCAGGCTCCTGTCTGGAAGGGCGCCACCGGCCAGATCAAGGCTGGCCTGGCCGACGACCTGACCATGACTATGCCTAAAGGCCAATTGAAGCGCCTGCAGGCTTCGATGACCATGAACCCGCAGCTCACCGCACCCATCGCCAAAGGTGACGTGATCGGCAAAGTGGAAGTCAAACTGGACGAGAAAGTGGTTCACAGTGCCGACCTGATCGCCCTCGATGGCGTCGAGGAAGGTGGTTTCTTCCGCCGTATGTGGGATAGCATCCGTCTATTCTTCTACGGGTTGTTCAACTGATACGTGACCTGCATGCCCCCGCGTATCTCGCGGGGGCGTTGTTGTTGCCACGGCTTACGAGGCCGTTTCCGCCATGAGCGAACCAGACGTCAAGTCGCATAAAATCGAATTCCCTTGCGACGATTACCCGATCAAGGTAATCGGCGATACCGTTGTCGGCTTCAAGGACACCGTGATCGAAATCCTCAGCAAGCACGCGAAAGTCGACCTTTCCACCCTGGCCGAGCGCCAGAGCAAGGAAGGTAAGTACACCACCGTGCAATTGCACATCGTTGCCGAAAGCGAGAACCAGCTGCACGATATCAACAGCGCCCTGCGCGCTACCGGCCTCGTGAAAATGGTGCTTTGATGTCCGCCTGCCTCGGTTTTCGCGAGCTTGGCCTGCAGCCCTACGAACCGGTGCTGGAGGCCATGCGTCGCTTCACCGAGCAGCGCACCCCGGACAGCCAGGATGAAATCTGGCTGGTCGAGCATCCTGCGGTCTTCACCCAGGGCCAGGCTGGCAAGGCCGAGCACCTGCTGGTGCCGGGTGATATCCCGGTGGTGCAGACCGACCGCGGCGGCCAGGTGACCTACCATGGCCCCGGGCAGTTGGTGGCCTACCTGCTGCTGGATGTGCGCCGGCTGGGCTTTGGCGTGCGCGAGCTGGTCAGCCGTATCGAGCAGACGCTGGTCGACCTGCTGGCCAGTTACGACGTGCAGGCTTCTGCCAAGCCCGACGCCCCGGGCGTCTATGTCGATGGAGCGAAAATCGCCTCCCTCGGCCTGCGAATTCGCAACGGCCGTTCGTTCCACGGCCTTGCCCTGAACGTGGACATGGACCTTGCGCCATTCCGCCGAATCAACCCCTGCGGCTATGCGGGGCTGGCGATGACCCAGCTGCGCGACCTGGCAGGTCCGATCGAACTCGACGAGGTCAGGACAAGGCTGCGCGGACAGCTGGTCAAGCACCTCGACTACGCTGAGCAGACGACCCTCACGGGCGGAATCGACTGAATATGACAACTGTGCAAGAAGCCGTGCCGAACCTGATACCCAACCAGGATGTCACCCCGCGCCCAGCGCCGAAGAAGGTGGAAGCTGGGGTAAAACTGCGTGGCGCCGAAAAGGTGGCGCGCATCCCGGTGAAGATCATCCCCACCGAAGAGCTGCCGAAAAAGCCTGACTGGATTCGCGTGCGTATTCCGGTATCGCCCGAGGTAGACCGCATCAAGCAACTGCTGCGCAAGCACAAGCTGCACAGCGTGTGTGAAGAGGCTTCCTGCCCGAACCTGGGCGAGTGCTTCTCCGGTGGTACCGCCACCTTCATGATCATGGGTGACATCTGCACCCGTCGTTGCCCGTTCTGTGACGTAGGCCACGGCCGGCCGAAGCCGCTGGACCTGGACGAGCCGAAAAACCTCGCTGTCGCCATTGCCGACTTGCGCCTGAAGTACGTTGTGATCACCTCGGTGGACCGCGACGACCTGCGTGACGGTGGTGCCCAGCACTTCGCCGACTGCATCCGCGAAATCCGCGCGCTGTCGCCGGGCGTGCAGCTGGAAACCCTGGTGCCGGACTACCGTGGCCGTATGGACGTCGCGCTGGAAATCACCGCGCAAGAGCCGCCAGATGTGTTCAACCACAACCTGGAAACCGTACCGCGCCTGTACAAGGCTGCGCGTCCGGGCTCGGACTACGACTGGTCGCTGGACCTGCTGCAGAAGTTCAAGCAGATGGTCCCGCATGTACCTACCAAGTCGGGCTTGATGCTCGGCCTGGGCGAGACCGACGAGGAAGTGATCGAAGTGATGCACCGCATGCGCGAGCATGACATCGACATGCTCACCCTCGGCCAGTACCTGCAGCCGTCGCGCAGCCACCTGCCGGTGCAGCGTTTCGTGCACCCGGACACCTTCGCCTGGTTCGCCGAGGAAGGTTACAAGATGGGCTTCAAGAACGTCGCCTCTGGCCCGCTGGTGCGTTCTTCGTACCACGCTGACCAGCAGGCCCACGAAGCCAAGATCAAGCTCTGAGCCTGGTCTGAGGCACGCATGCCGATGCACGCCGAAGGGCGGCATCGGCATTTTTGTTTGTGTACCAAGCGCTGCAAGGAGCCGCAATGAACTGTGCCGAAACGTTACTACCGAGCCTGCCAGCCGCGTTGCCGACTAACGCCTGCTTTGCCATTGTCGCCCCGGCAGGCGCGGCGAGGCTGGATACGCACAAGGTCAGCCAGTGGTTTGCCGACCGTGGCTACGGCTGCCGCCTGTACCCCGCTGTCAACCAGGCCCAGGGCTACCTGGCAGGCTCTGACCAGCAGCGCTTGCAAGACTTGCACGATGCCTTTGCCGATCCGACCATCGACGCCATCCTGTGCATGCGCGGTGGTTACGGCAGCATGCGCCTGCTTGATCGGCTCGACTTTGACCTGATTCGGCGCAACCCCAAGCCGTTGATCGGCTACAGCGACATAACCGCGCTGCACACGGCCATCTATCGGCATGCCGGGCTGATCACCTTCCATGGAGGGATGCTCAATGCCGACTTGCTGGGGGCGAAGTTGCCGCCGACCGAGTCGTCGTTGTTGGCGCAGTTGGGCGGGCATGTGCGGGCAGGCGACCAGATCGTGCACCCGACGGACTATGCCTTGAGCAGTGTATTGGCGGGTGTGGCCAGTGGTCCGCTGCTGGGCGGTAACCTGTCGATGCTGGGGGCGACGATGGGGACGCTGGCCGAGCTTGATACCCAGGGCTGCATTTTGTTTATCGAGGACGTCAACGAGCCGTTGTACCGGGTGGACCGGCTGCTGACGCAGTTGCGTCTGGCGGGCAAGCTGGAAGGGCTGAAGGGCGTGCTGGTTGGGGATTTTGCCGGGATTACAACGGCGGCGCTTGCACCGTTGCTGGAGGAAACCTTTGCCCCGCTGGGTGTGCCGGTGCTGGCGGGGTGGCGCAGCGGGCACTGTGACCCGAATGTGTGCTTGCCGTTAGGGGCGCGGGTGAGGTTGGACAGTGATCGGCAGGAGTTGGTGCTGGAGCAGGATCTGTTCGAGGTTTGAGATTGTCGGGGCTGCTTTGCAGCCCTTCGCGGGCACGCCCGCTCCCACAGGGTTTGGTGCGATATCTGTGGGAGCGGGCGTGCCCGCGAAGGGGCGCAACGCGCCCCCAGCAATCTCACTGCTGACGCAGGCTCTCAAGCAGCCTGTGGGTCGGGTAGCCATCCGCCGGCCACCCCAGCCCTTGCTGGGCATTGCGAATGGCCTTGCGGGTATTGGCGCCGATGATGCCATCGGCATTCCCGGCCTCATGCCCGCGGCTGTTCAGCAGGTTCTGCAACTCCATGCGCTCGCTGCGGCTCAGCGGCAGGTCTTCTTTCGGCCAGCTGCCGGCAATGAAGCCCCAGCCGCTGAAACGATCCCCCAGCAAGCTCACCGCCAGCGCGTAGGACGACGAGTTGTTGTACTTGAGGATGGCGCGGAAGTTGTCCAGCACCAGGAACGCCGGCCCACGCGCCCCCGCCGGCAGCAGCAGGGCGGCAGACAGTTGGTTGCTGTTGGCGGGCAGTTGCGTGCCTGCAGGCAGTTTCACACCCATCGCCAGCCACTCGCTCACCGGTTTGCGCAGCGCGCCATCGGCTTGCCAGAAGTCGAAACCAGCCGGCACCTGTACCTCGAAGCCCCACGGTTGGCCACGCTTCCAGCCCGAGCTCTGCAGGTAGTGGGCGGTCGAAGCCAGGGCATCGGGTGTGCTGTTCCAGATATCGCGGCGGCCATCGCCGTCAAAGTCAACGGCGTGGGTGTTGTAGGTGGTCGGGATGAACTGGGTCTGGCCCATGGCGCCGGCCCATGAGCCGCGCATGGCTTCAGGCTGGATATCACCATGCTGGATGATCTGCAGCGCAGCGATCAGCTGGTCCTGGGCGAACTGTGGGCGGCGGCCTTCGTAGGCCAGGGTGGCCAGCGAGCGGATCACCGACTTGCTGCCCTGGAACTGGCCGAAATTACTTTCCATCCCCCACACCGCGACCAGCACCTGGCGGTCCACGCCATAGCGTTGTTCGATGCGTGTCAGCAACTCGGCATTCTGCTCCAGCAGCTTCTTGCCGTTGCGCACGCGCAGGGGCGATAGGGCGCCTTCGAGGTATTCCCACACCGGGCGGGTGAACTCTGGCTGGCTGCGGTCGGCCTTGATCACGTCCATGTCAGGGGTGACGCCGAGGAACGCGCGGTCGAAGGTGCTGGGTGAAATCCCGGCTTGCAGGGCCTGTTGGCGGAAGCCGGCCTGCCACTGGGCGAAGGTTTGCAGAGGCTGGATTTCGGTGCTGACGTCAGGCGTCGCGCCGGGCACAGTTACCACGGGAGCGGGTTGCGCAGGGGCCAGCGGCAGTGCGTCGGCGGCGGTGGGTTTTTCCGCGCATGCCACAAGCAGGATGAAGCTGGAGGCCGCGATCAGCTGGCGGGTTTCCCAACGGGGGATAAGACGGAAGAGCATGCACAGATCCAGAATTGCAGGTCAGGTGACGACCATACCATGCCTGCGCTTGCGATGCTTTCATGCAGCCAAAAAGTAGGAAGCCTCCCAATCTCTCGATTGGAAGGCTTCGCGGCGGTAGCTGCCTTTGCCCTTGACCGGTTGTTCCTGGCGGCAGCGGAACAGGGGCTGGGCGATGATCGACTTGGCCTTGTTGGGGCCGTGCTTTTTCGGCTTTTTGCTCATAGCGGGGTTCCCGGGTTGGGTGGGTTTCGGGGCGCACTGTAGGGCTTGGTGCGGGTAGGGGCCAATTGATAATGTTTATGGTCGATCGCAGTCCTGTGGGAGCGGGCGTGCCCGCGAACACCGGCGAAGCCGGTGCCATCGACCGCGTCGCCTGATTCGCGGGCATGCCCGCTCCCACAGCTACCCCCGTTATTCCGGGGGGAGCGCCAGACGCTGGCCAGCCATCAGCAGCGACAGGCGAGCCAAACCCGTCCAAGGAGAGCCCTCGGCCTGCCCCTTGATTTGCGCATCGATACGCTGAGCATCCTGCAACAACTGAGCCCAGCGCTGTGCTGACAAACGTTGCAGGGCCTTGCTGACCAACGGTCGGCGTTTGTCCCAGATCGGCGGGCGGGCCTGGCTGAAGGCCTTGTCCAGCGGTACACCCTGGCTGAATTGTTGGGCTAGCCCAGCCAGCTGGCGCAGCTCACGGGCCAGGGCCCAGAGGATGACTGGCGGTTCTACCCCCTCGCCACGCAACCCCTCGAGCATACGCAGGGCATGCGCAGCTTCTCCGTTGAGAATGGCGTCCACCAGGCCGAAGACATCGAAGCGAGCGCTATCAGCAACCGCGGCCTGCACCGTTTCCACGGTGATTTGGTTGCCGTCGGCCAGTAGCTTGAGCTTTTCGATTTCCTGTGCGGCTGCCAGCAAGTTGCCTTCCACGCGCGCGGCAATCAGGTCGACAGCGTCACGCTGTGCCGACAGGCCGGCCTGTTGCAGGCGCTGGTTGATCCACTGCGGAAGCTGATGCACGTCCACCGGCCAGATCTGGATGAACTGGCAATGCGCGCCTTCGATCAACGCCTTGCCCCACTTGGTCTTTTGCGCACTACCGTCGAGCTTGGGCAGGCTGACCAGCAGCAGGGTGTCTTCGGCGGGGTTGGCGCAGTATTCCATCAGTGCGGCGGCACCCTTGTCACCGGGCTTGCCCGAAGGTAGGCGCAGTTCCAGCAGGCGGCGTTGCGCGAACAGCGACAGGCTGGCGCCAGCCTGGAGCAGGGTGCCCCAGTCGAAGTTGGCGTCGGCACTGAACACCTGGCGCTCGTCGAAACCTTGTTGACGCGCGGTCTTACGGATGGCGTCGGCAGCTTCCTGGCACAGCAACGGGTCGTCGCCGCTGACCACGTAGACCGGTGCCAGGGCGCCTTGCAGGTGCTTGTTGAGTTGGGCGGGGGCAAGTTTCATGGGAAACAGGTGGGGCACCCGAAGGTGCCCCGCACGGGCTTAGTTGCCCGGTACTTCCAGCGGCGACTGCTGAGGCGTTTCGGCCTGCTGACGGCGGGCAGCTTCCAGCGCGGCGGCTTCGGCCTGGGCGCGTTCGTCGGCTTTGCGCTGCAGTTCGTCCAGCTGAGACGGGCTCAGCATCTGCAGACGCACGACCATGGCGTTGACCAGATCGCGGCGCATTTCTTCACGGGCGCGGTTGGCTTCCTGCTCGGAACCGGTGATGTTCGAGCCGTCACGCACGTAGATTTTGCGTACTTCCAGCTTGTCGCTCATCAGTTCCAGGTTGTTCAGGCCCTGGATGCTGTAGTTCAGCACTGTGGTCAGCTCGTATTCGGCAGTACGGTTGCCGCTGCTGTAGGTGGCCGAACGCTCGTTTTCCTGCTCGTTGGTCAGCACCAGACGGTAGGGCGCACCGGCGTGTACGTTGACACCGCTGCGCTCCAGTACTTCACGCAGCTGGACCACGGTCGGTCCATAGGCGTTGCGCGCGCTGACGTCCATTTCCTTCACGCTCAGCTCGGTAGAGCCGGTGCCGCGCAGCTGGAAACCGCAGGCGCTGAGCATGACCGCCAGGCCGATTACCAGCAAATTGCGTTTGATCATGTTGTTGCTCCCTTGTGGGCCTGTTACGCCCGCCCGCAGTGACTGCGAGCGGGCGCTGCCATCAGTTGGCGACGATGTTTACCAGTTTGCCCGGTACCACGATGACCTTGCGGATGGTCAGGCCATCGATGAAGCGCACGACGTTCTCGTTGCTGCGGGCAGCGGCTTCGACTTCTTCGCGGCTGGCAGCAGCCGGCATTTCGACCTGGCCACGCAGCTTGCCGTTGACCTGCACCACCAGGGTGATGGTGTCCTGCACCAGCGCTTGTTCGTCGACACTCGGCCAGGCGGCATCGATTACCGAGCCTGGGTGGCCCAGTTGCTGCCACAGCTCGTGGGAGATGTGCGGGGTGATCGGGGCCAGCAGCAGGGTGACGGCTTCAAGGCCTTCCTGCAGCAGTGCGCGGTCCTGTTCGCTGGCCTGCGGGGCCTTCTCCAGCACGTTCATCACGGTCATCACCTGGGCGATGGCGGTGTTGAACTTGTGGTACTGGCCCACGTCGGTGCTGGCCTGCTTGATGGCCGCGTGGATGGCGCGGCGGATGACCTTCTGCGCGTCGTCCAGTGCGGTGACATCCAGCTTGCCCGGCAGGCCCTGGCTGACGTGCGCCTGAGCCAGGCGCCAGACGCGACGCAGGAAGCGGCTGGCACCTTCGACGCCGGAGTCGGACCATTCCAGGCTCATGTCGGGCGGCGAGGCGAACATCATGAACAGGCGGCAGGTGTCGGCACCGTAGGCTTCGATCATCGACTGCGGGTCGACGCCGTTGTTCTTCGACTTCGACATCTTCTCGGTGCCGCCGATTTCCACCGGCAGGCCGTCGGTCTTCAGGCGAGCACCAATGATCTTGGCCTTGGCATCGCGCTCGATCTCGACATCGGCCGGGTTGAACCAGTCCTTGCCGCCGTTGCTGGCCACACGGTAGTAGGTTTCGGCGACGACCATGCCCTGGGTCAGCAGGTTCTTGAACGGCTCGTTCGAGGTAACCAGGCCTTCGTCACGCATCAGCTTGTGGAAGAAGCGCGCGTACAGCAGGTGCAGGATCGCGTGCTCGATACCGCCGATGTACTGGTCGACCGGCAGCCAGTGGTTGGCGGCTTTTGGGTCTACCAGGCCCTTGTCGTAGTTCGGCGAGGCGTAGCGGGCGAAGTACCAGGACGACTCGACGAAGGTGTCCATGGTGTCGGTTTCGCGCTTGGCCGCAGTGCCGCATTTCGGGCAGGTGCACTCATAGAATTCCGGCATGCGCGCCAGCGGCGAGCCGGCGCCATCCGGCACCACGTTCTCGGGCAGGGTGACCGGCAGCTGGTCTTCCGGCACCGGCACGTCGCCGCAGGACGGGCAGTGGATGATCGGGATCGGACAGCCCCAGTAGCGCTGGCGGCTGATACCCCAGTCACGCAGGCGGAACTGGGTGCGCGACTTGCCCAGTTCCTTGCGGATCAGGGCGGCTTCGATGGCGTCGAAGGCGCCGGCGAAGTCCAGGCCATCGAACTCGGCGGAGTTGATCAGCTGGCCGTGCTCGCCATAGGCGGCCTGCCAGTCGCTGCCCACTTCATCGCCCGCGCTGGTGCGTACCACGGCCTTGACCGGCAGGTTGTACTTGTGGGCGAACTCGAAGTCGCGCTCGTCGTGGGCCGGCACGGCCATCACGGCGCCATCGCCGTAGTGCATCAGCACGTAGTTGGCGACCCATACCGGCAGCTTCTCGCCGGTCAGCGGGTGCTCTACCAGCAGGGAAGTGGCCATGCCTTTCTTCTCCTGGGTGGCCATGTCGGCCTCGGCAACGCTGCCGCTCTTGCACTCGTCGATGAACGCTTGCAGCGCCGGGTTGCCCTGGGCCGCCTGGGTGGCCAGCGGGTGCTCGGCGGCGACGGCGACGTAGGTGGCGCCCATCAGCGTGTCGGGACGGGTGGTGAAGACCTTCAGGGTGCCCTCGTGGCCGATGCTGGCCTGGTCGTACGGGAACTGTACTTCCATGCCGCGCGACTTGCCGATCCAGTTGCGCTGCATGGTCTTGACCTGCTCAGGCCAGCCCGGCAGCTCGTCGAGGCTTTCCAGCAGCTCGTCGGCGTAGTCGGTGATGCGGAAGTAGTACATCGGGATTTCGCGCTTTTCGATCAGCGCGCCCGAACGCCAGCCACGGCCGTCGATGACCTGCTCGTTGGCCAGTACGGTCTGGTCTGCCGGGTCCCAGTTCACGGTACCGTTCTTGCGGTAGATGATGCCTTTCTCGAACAGGCGGGTGAACAGCCACTGCTCCCAACGGTAGTAGTCGGGTTTGCAGGTGGTGACTTCACGTGCCCAGTCGATGGCCAGGCCCAGGCTCTTGAGCTGGGTCTTCATGTAATCGATGTTTTCGTATGTCCACTTGGCCGGGGCGACGTTGTTTTTCATCGCCGCGTTTTCCGCGGGCATGCCGAATGCGTCCCAGCCCATCGGCTGCAGGACGTTCTTGCCCAGCATGCGCTGGTAACGGGCAATCACGTCGCCGATGGTGTAGTTGCGAACGTGGCCCATGTGTAGCTTGCCGCTCGGGTACGGGAACATCGATAGGCAATAGTAGGTGTCTTTGCCTGGCTGTTCGGTAACAGCGAACGATTGTTGCTCGTCCCAGAACTTCTGGGCGGCGGCTTCGATATCACGGGGCGTGTATTGTTCGTGCATGGCTACTTTTGGCTGAGAGAGGAGAGACCTTGTTCCAGGCAGCGGAACCTCGCTGCGTCCGGCACTCCGGTGTCGTTTAGAGTGAACGCCGTAGCATACAGCAGCGCTGCGCATCGTGGGAAACCTTCGTTGCGAATGGCCGCTGGTCGCAGCACCCGGCTGCTTTTCATGGCGCCGCTAAGCTCAGGTGTGGGGGGAGATATTCTTTATCTTCAATTGAGGTGAACGGATGGGAGAGACGCAGCTACCCGCAATGAAACCGGAGCTTTACGAGCGCCTGATCGACCGGCTTGGCCTGGCACTGGAAGTGGCAAGGACCTCGGTACGATTGCGCGACGAGATGCCAGCCGAGCTGGAGTTGCGCGGCCTGAGCCACGCAGAGTTCGAAGTGATCAAGGCTTACCTGGAATCCCTCCCGGAGCGCCACAATGCCTCTGTCGGCAGTTACCCGCAAGCGGAGCCGACATCGGCCAAGATCATCTGGCTCAAGGACAAGAAACGCCCCGCCAATACGGCGAGATCCAGGACGCTGCCACATCGCTAGCCGTTCAGGACGCCAGGCGCGGGCTATCGCGCGCCGGTTCTTCACTATCACACAACTCACGATCGGCGCCGGCCGCACCCTTGTTGACCGGCGCCGATCCTTCTAGGCTGCACGCCTGCCAAGGAGGTGTGGCCGATGCCGATCCGATTCTTCATCAAACAATGGCTGATGCCGCCGGGCATCCTGTTTCTGCTGCTGCTTGCGGCGTGGTGGCTGCGTGCCCGGCGGCCACGGTTGGCGGCGCTGTGCTTTGCCGTGGGGCTTGGTGGCCTGTGGCTGATGAGTTTGCCGCTGGTGGTGCAGGAAACCGCCCATAGGCTGGAAAGCGAGCCTCCGTTGGCTGTAAACGACTGGGCCGGTCTTGCGCGGCGGGCGGATGCCATCGTGGTGCTGGGCGCAGGGCGTGAGCGCGGCGACCCGGCCTGGGGCGGTAGCGACCAGCCCACGGCCACGGCTTTGGAACGCATGCGTTTTGCTGCGCAGTTAGCCAAGGCCTCGGGCTTGCCGGTGCTGACCAGTGGCGGGCTGCACTATGGCACGCCGCCGAGTGAGGCGCGGTTGATGGCGGATCGCCTCCACGACGACTTTGCTGTTGACGTGAAGTGGCGCGAAGAGGCCAGCCGCACGACCTGGGAAAATGCCCAGTTCACGGCCAAGGTGCTGCAGCCGTTGGGGATTCGCCGTGTGGTGGTGGTGACACAGGCCTGGCACATGCAGCGCTCGCGCTGGAGCTTCGAGCAAGCGGGGTTCGAGGTGGTGCCGGCGCCGGTGGGGTTCCTGGGGCAGGATCATGCGCGGCCGTTTGGCGGATTGCTGCCGGAGAGCCGGGCGATGTGGCAGGGCGGGCAGTTGCTTAATGAGGTGGTGGGGTTGGTGGGGTATCGGGTTTTCTATTGAGCCTTGCATCGCCTGTGCAGGCCTCTTCGCGGGCAAGCCCGCTCCCACAGGTACTGCACATGCCTTCCAGGCTGTGAAAATCCTGTGGGAGCGGGCTTGCCCGCGAAGAGGCCAGTACAGGAAAACTCAGACGGTTTTGGCGATGCGGCCTGCCAGCAACGCCCAGCCCAGCAGCAATGCGCAGACAATCGCCAGCGGCCACGAACGCCATTGCAGGTAAGGCGTCAGTTGCTGCATCGGCACCACCTCACCATACAGCACAGCCTGCTGGAACTGCGGAATCTGCGTGGTAATACGGCCAAACGGGTCGATCAGCGCGGTCACGCCGTTGTTGGTGGCGCGGATCATCCATCGTCCGGCTTCCAGCGCGCGCATCTGTGCCATCTGCAGGTGCTGCAACGGGCCGATCGAGGTGCCGAACCAGGTATCGTTGCTGATGGTCAGCAGCAGGTCACTGCGTGCCGCCAGGCCAGCGGCAAACTCGGGGTAGACCACTTCGTAGCAGATGTACGGCGCAATCTGGTAACCCTTGGCCTGCAGCAGTGGCTGGTCTTCCGGCCCACGGGCGAAGTCCGACATGGGCAGGTTGAAGAACTCGATGGCGCCACGCAGCATGTCCTGCAGCGGTACGTACTCGCCAAACGGCACCAGCTTCTGCTTGAGGTAGGTGCCGTCACCTTCACCGGTCACAGTGATGCCGTTGTAGTAGCGGTGCTGATGGTGCACCACTTCCCGCACTGGCACGCCGGTGATCAGCGCCGAATGCCGCTCGGCAGCAAAACGGCCCATCACGTCGATGTAGCCTTGGGCCTGGTCCTTGAGCACCGGCACCGCCGTTTCTGGCCACACCAGCAAATCCACGGGTTTTGAGCTGAAGCTCAGGTCGCGGTACAGCGCCAGTTGCGCGTCGATGTGCGCTGGGTCCCATTTCAGGTCTTGCTCGACGTTGCCCTGAATGGCCGCCACTTTCAACGGGTCACCTACCGGTTTGGTCCAGGCGTGGCCCTTGAGCGCCAGGCCCAGTGCCCATGGGGCCAACAACAGCAGGCAGCCCACGGCCAGGAACGAGGGGCGGGCACGCAGGCGGTGCAGGTTGCACAGCAGGGCAGCAGTGAGCGCCAGCGTGAAGGAAATCAGCCACACGCCGCCCAGCGGAGCCAGGCCCGCCAGCGGGCCGTCCAGCTGGCTGTAGCCGGCGTAAAGCCAGGGGAAACCGGTCAGGAACCAGCCGCGGAAGACCTCTTGCAGCAGCCACAGCGCCGCGAAGCACAGGGCATCGGCCAGCGGCGCTTCGTTGCGCCGTAGCCAGCGTGCCCACAGCCAGGTCGGCAAGGCAAAGAACCAGGCCAGCGCGGCGAAGAACGCCAGCAGCAGCAGAATCGCTAGCAGCGGCGAGGCGCCGCCGTAGGTGTTCATGCTGACGTAAATCCACCAGGTGCCGGCGCCATACAGGCCAAAACCGAACCACCAGCCACGCCACATGGCCTGGCGCGGGCTGAGCTCGCGCAGGCCAAGGTAGAGCATGGCGATGGACAACACGGCCAGCGGCCAGATGTCGAACGGCGCCAGGGCCAGGAGGGTAGAGGCACCGGCCGCCAGGGCCAGCAGGTTACCGGGCCAGCCGGGGCGGGTGATCCAACGCATGTTAGTCCTTAACGGGTGATCGGGGTCAGGCGCAGCAAGTGTATCCGCCGGCTGTCGGCGTTGAGAATACGGAACTTGTAAGACCCGATCTCGGTAGTTTCGTTGCGCTTGGGCAGATGGCCGAAGGCGCTCATCACCAGGCCGCCGACCGTGTCGAACTCGTCATCGGAGAACTCGCTGTCGAAGAACTCGTTGAAGTTGTCGATCGGGGTAAGCGCCTTCACCAAAAAGTCACCGCTGGGCAGCGGCTTGATGTAGCTGTCCTCCTCGACGTCATGCTCGTCCTCGATGTCGCCAACGATCTGCTCCAGCACGTCCTCGATGGTCACCAGGCCCGCCACACCGCCGTATTCGTCGATGACGATGGCCATGTGGTTATGGTTGGCACGGAACTCGCGCAGCAACACGTTCAGGCGCTTGGACTCGGGCACGAAAGTGGCCGGGCGCAGCAAATCCTTGATGTTGAAGCTGTCGCCGTTTTCCTTGAGGATCAGCGGCAGCAGGTCTTTGGCGAGCAGGATCCCGAGTACGTCGTCGTGGCTTTCGCCGATTACCGGGTAGCGCGAGTGCGCGGCGTCGATCACCGCCGGCAGGAATTCACGCGGCGACTGGCTGGCCTTGATGCTGATCATCTGCGAACGCGGGACCATGATGTCGCGAACCTGCAGGTCGGCGACCTGTATGGCGCCTTCGACGATGGTCAGTGCTTCGCTGTCCAGCAGCTTGTTCTGGTGCGCTTCGCGCAGCAGCTCAAGCAGCTCCTGGCGGTTTTTCGGCTCATGGGCAAAAGCCTGGGTCAGTTTACCCAGCCAGGACTTCTGCCCGTTGCTCGATCGATCTTCGCTCATGGCGGTTCTCGTGATCCTTCGTGTTTCAGTGTGTGAGAGTGTCGGTTTCATCGTCGGCGTACGGGTCGGGGTGACCCAGTTCTGCCAGCAATTCCCGTTCCAGGCTTTCCATTTCCTCGGCTTCCTCATCCTCGATGTGGTCGTAGCCGAGCAGGTGCAGGCAACCGTGCATGACCAGGTGTGCCCAGTGCGCTTCGAGCGATTTGCCTTGTTCGGCCGCTTCGCGCTCGACCACCGCCACGCAGATGACCAGGTCGCCCAGCAACGGGATATCGAGCAGGTCGTCAGGCACGTCGGCCGGGAACGACAGCACGTTGGTCGCGTAGTCCTTGTGCCGGTAGGTGTGGTTCAGCTCGCGGCCTTCGGCTTCGTCGACCAGGCGAATGGTCATTTCCGAGTCGGCACTGCGCTGGCGCAGGGCCAGTTCGCACCAGCGGCGGAAGGCGGCGTCATCCGGGGCGGCAGCGTCCGTGGCCCGTTGAATATCAAGTTCAAGCATCTTTGCCGGGCGCCTCGGGCTTGGCCTGGTGGGCTTCGAAGCGGTCGTAGGCTTCGACAATGCGCTGCACCAGTGGGTGACGAACCACATCCTTGGGTTGGAAGTGGGTAAAGCTGATACCCGGAACGTCTTTCAGCACCTCGATGACGTGCGCCAGGCCCGATTTGGTGCCACGCGGCAGGTCGACCTGGGTGATGTCGCCGGTGATCACCGCCGTGGAGCCGAAACCGATGCGGGTGAGGAACATTTTCATCTGTTCCAGCGTGGTGTTCTGGCTTTCGTCGAGGATGATGAAGCTGTTGTTCAGGGTGCGGCCACGCATGTAGGCCAGCGGGGCGATTTCGATCACCTGGCGCTCGATCAGCTTGGCCACGTGTTCGAAGCCGAGCATTTCGTACAGGGCGTCGTACAGCGGGCGCAGGTACGGGTCGATCTTCTGCGCCAGGTCGCCGGGCAGGAAGCCGAGCTTTTCGCCCGCCTCGACCGCCGGGCGTACCAGCAGGATACGGCGTACCTGCTCACGCTCCAGTGCGTCAACGGCACAGGCCACGGCCAGGTAGGTCTTGCCGGTACCGGCCGGGCCGATGCCGAAGTTGATGTCGTTGGCCAGGATTTCCTTCACGTAGCGCTGCTGGTTGAGCCCGCGCGGGCGAATGTTGCCCTTGCGCGTACGCAACGACACGCTGACCTCGTTGACGGCCGGGTTGTCGATGTTCTCGACGGCCGACTCCTGCAGGTACAGGTGTACGGTTTCCGGCGACAGGTCGGTGGCCTTGGTCTCGCGGTAGAGACGGCGCAGCAGCTGTTCGGCAGCGGAAGTGGTCTTGGGTTCGCCGATCAGTTCGAACTGATTGCCGCGGTTGCGGATTTCGATGGCCAGGCGCTGTTCGATCAGGCGCAGGTGCTCGTCGAACTGGCCGCACAGGTTGGCGAAACGGTGGGCCTCGAAGGGCTCGAGGATGAAACGATGGGGTTCTATGGGTGCGTTCAAGGTCGTTTTTAGCCGCTCGACGGCAATGGATGTGAACTCAAGAATAACCCTTGAATGGCAGTGGCGAAAGCACTGAAACGTTCAACGGTATGTAGGGCCGGTACAGCCGACACAGATCAGCAAACCTGTCTGCTATGATGCCCGCCTTTTCTTACGCATGTGTTATCCCGCCGAACATGAGCAAACGCGAACCTGCCATCTATAAAGTGATCTTCCTCAACCAGGGGCAGGTCTTCGAGATGTATGCCAAGCAGATCTACCAGAGCGACCTGTGGGGCTTTCTGGAAATCGAGGAGTTCGTGTTCGGCGAGCGCTCGCAACTGGTGGTGGACCCGAGCGAGGAAAAGCTCAAGAGCCAGTTCGAGGGGGTAGTCCGCAGTTTTGTGCCGATGCACTCGATCGTGCGCATCGATGAGGTGGAGCGCCTGGGCACGGCCAAGATCAGCGAAGCCAAGGGCGGCGGCAATGTCATGCCATTCCCGATGCCGATGCCGGAAAAGTAAGCCTCAGGGGAGCGGCGAGAACGGCGTACGCCCTTCGGCGTTCTGCAGTTCCAGCAGGTACTTGCGGAAGATCTGGCCGAGCACCTGAGTGGCGTGCTCAAGCTCGTCGCGGGGCATTTGCTCGGTCACTTCGTCGGCCATGTCCAGCGCATCTTCTGCGCCGTTGACGGCGGCCATCTTCAGCAGGATGTAGGCCTGCACGTTGTTGGCCTTGACCCCTTCGCCATGGAAGAACATGGCCCCCAGGCGGTACTGCGCGTCGGCGTGGCCTTGCAGCGAAGCCTTCTGGAACCAGTCCAGGGCTTTGTCGAGGTTTTTTGGCGTTTGCGTGTAGAAGTACTCGCCCAGTTCGAACTGTGCCTGGGCATCCCCTGCGGTTGCCGTCTGCTCGCAGGCCTTGAGGGCGTTTGCCAGGTCTTCAGGCTGAACGTTCAAGGTGCAGCGGCCCGTCGCCGGAATGAGCAACGAGTTACCGCCCTCCGCCAGGGCCAGCAGGGGCTGAAGAAGCAACAGGCAGCCCAGGGTCAGGGCGCGGCCGGTGCGGTTCATGGGGATCGACTTACCTCTGTGAAGCTGCGGCCAATGTCTCTGGTGGCACATTATGGGATAAGCAGCGCCAACCTTACAAAGTTTTACTCGAATTTCTGCTTGGCTGGGGAAGTCAGCTGATTGTGCTGGGGTAATTATTTCCTGTACCGGCCTCTTCGCGGGCAAGTCGGGGCGCCGAACCGCCGCTCCCACAGAGGCCGGTGCAGGCTGGCAGTTACTTCAGGGCTGCAAAGGCCTTTTCAGCCGCATCCAGGGTGATCTGCAGCTCCTTGTCGCCATGGGCGATGGAGGTGAAGCCCGCCTCGAACGCGCTCGGTGCCAGGTACACGCCACCCTCCAGCATCAGGTGGAAGAAGCGCTTGAAACGCTCGGCATCGCTGGCCATCACGTCTTCGAAGGTGACGATGTCGTCGGCGCCGCTGAAGTACAGGCCGAACATGGCGCCGGCCTGGGTGGTGACAAACGGTATGCCAGCGGCATCGGCGCGCTGTTGCAGGCCGTCGAGCATGCGGCTGGTGTAGTCGGTCAGCTCAGCGTGGAAGCCTGGGCGGCTGATCAGCTTCAGGGTGGTCAGGCCGGCGGCCATGGCCAGCGGGTTGCCCGACAGGGTGCCGGCCTGGTAGACCGGGCCAAGCGGGGCGATGCAGCCCATGATTTCACGCTTGCCGCCGAAGCAGCCGACCGGCATGCCGCCACCGACGATCTTGCCGAAGGTGGACAGGTCCGGCTTGATGCCGTAGTGGCCCTGGGCGCCGCCCAGGGAAACGCGGAAGCCGGTCATCACTTCGTCGAAGATCAGCACCACGCCGTGTTTGTCGCACTGCTCGCGCAGGCCTTCAAGGAAGCCGGGCGCCGGCGGTACGCAGTTCATGTTGCCTGCCACCGGCTCGACGATGATGCAGGCCACGGTCTGGCCGACGTCGGCCAGGGTCTTCTCGACGGCGGCGATGTCGTTGAACGGCAGCGTCAGGGTGTGCTTGGCGAAGTCGGCCGGTACGCCCGCCGAGCTTGGCACGCCCTGGGTCAGCAGGCCGGAACCGGCTTTTACCAGCAGGCTGTCGGAGTGGCCGTGGTAGCAGCCTTCAAACTTGATGATTGCATCACGGCCGGTGTAGCCACGGGCCAGGCGGATGGCGCTCATGGTGGCCTCGGTGCCCGAGCTGACCATGCGCACCATTTCCATGGACGGTACCAGCGAGCAGACCAGGTCGGCCATGTCGGTTTCCATGGCGGTCGGTGCGCCATAGGACAGGCCGTGCTCCAGCTGCTTGCGTACCGACTCCAGCACGTCCGGGTGGCCGTGGCCGAGGATCATCGGGCCCCAGGAACCGACATAATCGACGTAGCGCTTGTCGTCCTCGTCAACGACGTAGGCGCCTTCGGCATGCTTGAAGAACAGCGGCGTGCCGCCCACGCTTTTGAACGCGCGCACTGGCGAGTTGACGCCACCGGGGATGTGCTTCTGGGCTTTGGCGAACAGGTCTTCGGAACGGGACATGAAAGGTTCTCTCGAAATCAGGATGCTAACAAGGCATTGAAGGCGCGGGCGCGGCGGGTAACTTCCTGCGCGCTGTCGGCACCGAACAGGCCGTGGATCACCGCCAGCAGGTCGGCGCCGTGGGCGACCAGCGGGGCGGCGTTGTCGAGGGTGATGCCGCCGATCACCGCGATCGGCAGTTTCACCTGGGCGCGTGCCTGCTCCAGCAGTTGGACGTTGGCAGCGGGCGCACCCGGCTTGGTGACGGAATTGAAGAAGCGGCCAAAGGCCACGTAGCTGGCCCCTTCGCTGGCGGCCTGGGCGGCCAGGTCGAGGCTGGCATGACAGGTGGAGCCGATGATCGCCTGGCGGCCGAGCAGGGCACGGGCCGGGGTCAGCGGGCCATCGGTCTGGCCCAGGTGCACGCCGACGCCCAGGCGTGCGGCCAGTTCGGCGTCGTCGTTGATGAGCAGTTGCGTGCCGTAGCGCTCGCAGAGCTTCATCAGCCCTTCGGCTTCGCGCAGGCGGCGCGCGGCGTCGTCGCTTTTGTCGCGGTACTGCAGCAGGCACACGCCGCCTTCCAGTGCCGCCTCGACATGGGACAGGAAACGGCCGGCGAGCAGCTGGCTGTCGGTGATGGCGTACAGACCGCGTAGCTTCATGAAAGGCCTCGTATCAGGAGCAGAAGTCCAGGGGCAGGCGACGCGGCACGTACTGGCCTTTGCCCAGCTGTTCGGCGTCACGCAGGGTGCGCCAGGTGTAGTCCAGTGCGCTGCGTACGGCGCTTTCCAGTTGCTCGCCAAGGGCCAGGCGGCCGGCCAGGGCGCTGGCCAGGGTGCAGCCTGAGCCGTGATAGCTGCCCGGCAGGCGCTGGCAGGTCCAGGTGTGGTGCTTGCCGTCCTGGGTGTACAGGCGGTTGTGGATTTCGTCTTCGTCGCCGTGACCGCCGGTAATCAGCAGGTGTCTACAGAACGGCAAGAGTTTCTCGGCACACGCGTCGGCGGTGCCTTCGGGCAGTTCGGCGAGGATGCGCGCCTCAGGCAGGTTCGGCGTGGCGATGGTCGCCAGTGGCAGCAGGCGTTCGCGCAGGGCGTAGCCCACTTCGTCCTTGCCCAGGCGGCCACCGCCACCGGCACGCAGCACCGGGTCGCACACCAGCGGCAGGTGCGGATGGGCAGCCAGCAGCTCGGCCACGGTGTCGACCATCTCGATCGAGCCGAGCATGCCCAGCTTGACGGCGGCCACCGTGGAGTCGGCCAGCACGGCATTGGCCTGGGCCAGTACCCACTCGCGGTCGAGCACGCGGAAGTCGGAAACGTTGACGGTATCCTGCACAGTCAGGGCGGTCACGGCGGGCGCGGCGTGACAGCCTTGGGCGATCAGGGCTTCGATATCTGCCTGCAAGCCGGCGCCGCCACTTGGGTCGTGGCCGGAGAGACAGAGGACAACGGGGCGGGAGCTGTAGGTATTCATGGTCGGCGAGCTTACCACCAAACCTGTTTGGGCGGATCGTCCGACAAACGAGTTTTGTTGATCAATCGGTCAGAATTATTTGTTGAGTTCTTCTGAAAGTATTGATTTAGAGCCTTTTTCTTGATTTTTGATATGGCCGATTGCCAGGTTGCGAAGCTATGCTAGAGTGCTCGGATAACTCGACAAACGGGTTCTGCAGGATCACGTCGTCTCAAACGGATGGGAGGCAAACGCGACGCGACCGGACAGACCATGCTGGGGCTGTATGCGCTATTTGCTGATTGTGCTTCTGGGCTTGCTGCCCGTGCTGGCTGGAGCGGTCGATTTCGACAGCGCTACGCAGCACCTTCCATTGGGCAAGGCCATGCAGGTGTATGAAGACCTTGATGGCAGTGCCAGCATCGCCCAGGTCAGTGCCCCCGGGTTCGCCAAACATTTCCGCCCCCACGATAAAGACGTGCTGAATGCCGGTTACTCCACCTCGGTGTTCTGGCTCAAGGTCGAGCTGCGCCCGGTTGCCGCGCCCGGCGCTGCCCCTCGGCAGTGGCTACTGGAGCTCGCTTACCCGCCGCTGGACCACCTGGAGCTGTATTTGCCTGATAGCGGTGGCGGCTACCGCCTGGCGCAGCGCACCGGCGATGCCTTGCCGTACGACAGCCGGCAGATCCGACAGAACAACTACCTGTTCGAACTGCAGTTGCCGCCAGGCGAGGTGACCACCGCCTACCTGCGCCTGCACAGCCAGGGCTCGGTGCAGGCACCGCTGGCGCTGTGGTCCCCTGAAGCCTATATGGAAGAGCAGCCCACGCGCCTGTATGTGCTGGGGATGATCTACGGCGTGTTGTTGGTGATGCTGGTGTACAACCTGTTCATCTACCTCAGTGTGCGGGACGTCAGCTACCTCTATTACATCCTTTACATCGCCTCGTTCGGTTTCTATCAGGTGTCGGTGAACGGTGCGGGTGTCGCTTATTTCTGGCCGGACAGCCCCTGGTGGGCGAATGCCTCGACACCGCTGTTCATCGGTGCGGCAGGCCTGTTCGGTTGCCAGTTTGCCCGGCATTTCCTGCAACTGGACAACATCAGTCGTGGTTGCGACCGGTTGCTGCAGTTACTGATGCTGGGCGGTGCGCTGGTCATGGTGATGGCGATGAGCGCGCCCTACGGTATTGCCCTGCGCATGGCCACGCTGCTGGCCTTGCTGTTTACTGTGAGCATCTTCAGTGCGGGGCTGTACGCCTGGTGGCGGGGCTTGCGCGTGGCGCGCTGGTTCATCATCGCCTGGACGGCCTTCCTGCTCGGCGGGCTGGTCAACACGCTGATGGTGCTGGGGTACCTGCCGAACGTGTTCATCACCATGTATGCCAGCCAGCTGGGTTCGGCGCTGGAGGTGGCACTGCTGTCGCTGGCGCTGGCCGACCGCATCAACAGCCTGCGCGAGCAGCAGGCGCAAACCTTGCGCGAAACAGGACGCACGCTGGAGCAGTTGAACCTGCAACTGGCCAGGAGCAACCGGTTGAAGGATGAGTTTCTGGCCAGCGTGACCCACGAACTGCGCACCCCGATGAATGGCGTGATCGGCTCGCTGGAACTGATGCACACCCTGCCGATGGAGGCCGAGATGGCCCAGTATCACCGCACGGCGGTGGGGTCTGCGCAGGGGATGATGGACATGGTCGATGCCATTCTCACCTTGTCTGAATTGCAGGCCGGCCGCCTGCGTGCGCAGCCGGCGCCGTTCAGCCTGCGCACACTGTTGCAGGGGTTGCGCGCCGGTTATGCCGGGCAGGCCTTGGGCAAAGGCTTGTACCTGAGCCTGGATATCCCGGCTGACCTGCCGGATGCGCTGGAGGGCGATGGAGAGAAATTGGCCCGCTGCCTTGGCTGCCTGGTGGAGAACGGGTTGAAGTTCACCCACCAGGGCGGGGTGATGATCCAGGTGCGCGGGCGCCGGGTAGGGCCGGGGGATCTGGCGTTGACCTTTACGGTCAGTGACAGCGGGATTGGTTTTGATGACCTTGAGCAATCGACCCTGTACCAGCGGTTCTTCCAGGTGGATGGGTCGATGACCCGGCGCTATGGCGGGTTGGGGATTGGCTTGTCGATCTGCCGGCAGATGGGGGAGTTGCTGGGGGCGCGGTTGGCGCATGAGTCGACGCGCGGGTTGGGGAGCCGGTTCGAGTTGAGCTTGAACATGGCGATTTCGCAGGTGCAGATGAGCCCGAGCATTCTGCAGGCGCGGCGTTCGCTGTAACGCCGATGGCCTCTTGGGCACCCCACCACACGTTTAGTCATTAATGTCACTTTGACGGAACAGCACGGGGTGCTTCACTGGGGGCTTCACGCCTACCCGGATCCAGGAGCCCCCGATGAACCTGCACCAGTACGCTGAAACCCACGAAGTCACCAACCAGCCTCCGCCCCTCGACGGCGCCAACCTCTACCGCCTCGACCTGCCGCTGCAGGAATGGTCCCGGCGTTTCGGTGCAGGCTGGGCCGAGTCGCGGATCGACGCCTACGGTGCCCTGGCTGGCGGCCCGCTGATGCAGGCCGGTTTCCTGGCCAACGCACACAAACCGGAATTCATCAGCCACGACCGCTACGGTCATCGCATCGACCTGGTCGAGTTCCACCCCGCCTACCACGAACTGATGCGAACGGCCGTCGAACACGGCCTGCCTTCTTTGCCCTGGGCCGAGCCCCGCGCTGGTGCCCATGTGGCGCGGGCTTCCATGACCTACCTGCACAGCCAGGCCGAGGCCGGGACCGGTTGCCCGCTGACCATGACCTTCGCCGCCGTGCCGGCGCTGCGCCTGCAGCCCGAGCTGGCCGAATACTGGCTGCCGAAAATCCTGGCCTGCGAATATGACCCGCGCAACATCGGTGACCGGCACAAGGCGGGGGTTACCCTGGGCATGGCCATGACCGAGAAGCAGGGCGGCACCGATGTGCGCGCCAATACCACGCGGGCCTATCCGGTGGGGGCACCCGGCCCGGGCCAGGCCTACGAGCTGGTGGGGCACAAGTGGTTCTGCTCGGCGCCCATGTGTGATGCCTTCCTGACCCTGGCCCAGACTGAAAAAGGCCTGAGCTGCTTCCTGCTGCCGCGCCATCGCCCGGACGACAACCGCAATCAGTTCTACATCCAGCGGCTGAAGAACAAGCTCGGCAACAGCTCCAATGCCTCCAGCGAAGTAGAGTTCCGGGGGGCGCTGGCGTGGATGATTGGCGAGGAAGGGCGGGGCGTGCCGACCATCATCGAGATGGTGGCCATGACCCGCTTCGACTGCATGGTCGGCTCCAGCGCCTTGATGCGCCAGGCGCTGACTCAGGCGGCTCACCACTGCGCGCACCGCAAGGTCGGTGGCCGGGTGTTGAACGAACAACCGCTGATGCAGAACGTGCTGGCCGACCTGGCCCTGGAAAGCGAGGCCGCGCTGGCCCTGAGCCTGCGCATGGGGCAGGCGCTGGAACAGCCCGACGACCCGCAGCAGGCGCATTTCGCCCGGCTGGTCACGGCCGTGGGCAAATACTGGATCTGCAAGCGAGCGCCGGCCATGATCAACGAGGCAGCCGAATGCCTGGGCGGTGCGGGTTATGTGGAGGACAGCATCCTGCCTCGGCTGTACCGCGAAGCACCGGTCAACTCGACCTGGGAAGGCTCGGGCAATGTGCAATGTCTGGATGTGCTGCGGGCCTTGTCCAAGGAGCCGGGCGTGCTGGACGCGTTGTTTGCCGAACTGGGCGATGGGCAGGGTGACCCCCGGTTGGCAGCGCACATCGGTAACCTCAAGGGGGCGTTTGCCGACACGGGCGACATGCAGTACCGGGCGCGGCAGTTGACGGAGGACATTGCCCTGGCGTTGCAGGCCAAGCTGTTGCTGGAGGCGGGGAACGCGGTGGTGAGTGATGCCTTTATCGGTAGCCGGCTGACAGCTGGTGGCCGGGTGTATGGGGCATTGCCGCGGGGTGTGGATGTTGAGGCTTTGGTGGCAAGAGCAACACCCGTCTGGGAGGGCTGAGTTGGCCTCTTAGCGGGCGCGCCCGCTCCCACAGAAACCGCGCTGATCTCAGGGTTGCGAATATCGTGTGGGAGTGGGCGTGCCCGCGAAGAAGCCAACACCGATCAATGGGGATGTATTTACCCAAGAAGGCAGGCAAGATGGTTCACATGCATGTCCAGACAGGAAGCACAGTGTGAGCCACGCTTTTGTAGTCGTTGATACACCCGAACAGGCCGTCGACCGTCTGGCGGCCTTGCATGAACAGGCCACCGGCGCCCTGAGCCAGGCCCTCAAGCGTTACCTGAAGGACCGTACCGAGCCAGGCGCCGATGAGCGCGACCTGTTCCGCTACCCGGCACTGCGCCTGACCTACCACAGCCACGGCGAAGTGGCCGCCACCACGCGGGCCTACGCCAAGGTCCAGGTGGCCGGCACCTACAGCGTTACCGTCACCCAGCCAGCCGCGTTCCGTAGCTACCTGCTGGAGCAACTGCGCCCATTGATGCACGACTACACCGTCACGGTAGAGGTCGGCGTCAGCGAGCAGAACATCCCTTACCCCTACGTGGTCGACCAGGGCGACGAGCTGGCCGGTAGCGGTATTACCGCCGCGCAACTGGCGCGTGTGTTCCCCAGCACCGACCTTTCGGCCGCCACCGACAACATCGCCGATGGCCTGTACGATTGGGACCGTGCCGAAATTTTCCCGCTGGCGCTGTTCGATGCCGCCCGCGTCGACTTCTCGCTGCGCCGCCTGGTGCACTACACCGGCAGCGACTGGCGCCATGTGCAGCCATGGATCCTGTTGACCAACTACCACCGCTATGTCGACCAGTTCATCAGCCATGGCCTGGAGCAGCTGCGTGACGACCCGCGTTTCGTGCGCATGGTGCTACCGGGCAATGTGGTGATCGAAAAGGGCATGGACCACGGTGAAACCCAGGCGCTGGTGGCCAGCGTGATCTGGCACCGCTACCAGATGCCGGCCTACCACCTGATTGCCGCCGATGGCGACGGCATCACCCTGGTCAACATCGGTGTCGGCCCGTCCAACGCCAAGAACATCACCGACCACCTGGCCGTGCTGCGCCCACACTGCTGGCTGATGATCGGCCACTGCGGCGGCCTGCGGCAGTCGCAAACCATCGGCGACTATGTGCTGGCGCACGCCTACATGCGCCGTGACGGCATTCTCGACCGGGTGGTACCGCCGAACATCCCGATCCCGGCCCTGGCCGAAGTGCAACTGGCCTTGCAGGAAGCCGCAGCCCAGGTCACCGGCGAGCGTGGCGAGCAGTTGAAGAAGCGCCTGCGCACCGGCACCGTGCTGACCTACGACGACCGCAACTGGGAGTTGCGCTGGGCTCAGGAACGCCCGCTCATCAACCTGTCGCGTGCCGTAGCCGTGGACATGGAAAGCGGTACCATCGCCGCCCAGGGTTATCGTTTGCGCGTGCCTTACGGCACCCTGCTGTGTGTGTCTGACAAGCCGCTGCACAGCGAGATCAAGCTACCGGGTTCGGCCAACGCCTTTTACAACCGGGCGGTCAGCCAGCACCTGAAGATCGGCATCGCCGCGCTCGACTTGCTGCGCACCGAGCTCAACTCGCTGCACTCGCGTAAACTGCGCAGCTTCGATGAGCCGCCGTTCCGCTGAGGATCCATGTCACTGCCACCCCGTAACAAGCCGCGCCGCCCCCAGGCGCGGCCTGCCACCGGCCCACGTCGCCAGCCCAAGGCGCCACCCGCCGAGCCGCGTCTGATCCTGTTCAACAAACCGTTCGACGTGCTGACCCAGTTCAGCGACGGCGACGGGCGGGCGACGCTCAAGGACTTCATCGACATCCCGGGCGTGTACCCGGCAGGGCGGCTGGACCGCGACAGTGAAGGCTTGCTGTTGCTCACCAACGATGGCGGGCTGCAGGCGCGCATTGCCGACCCCAAGCACAAGCTGGCCAAAACGTACTGGGTGCAGGTGGAGGGTGAACCGAGCGACGAGCAGTTGCAGCGCTTGCGTGATGGTGTGGAGCTGAACGATGGGCCTACCTTGCCCGCCGAGGCACGGCGGCTGGACGAACCCGAGCTGTGGCCGCGCAACCCGCCGGTACGGTTTCGCAAGAGCGTGCCGACCAGCTGGCTGGAGCTGGTGATCCGCGAAGGGCGTAACCGCCAGGTGCGGCGGATGACGGCGGCGGTGGGGCTGCCGACCTTGCGCCTGGTGCGGGTGCGGATCGGGGATTGGGCGCTGGATGGGCTGGAGCAGGGCTGCTGGCGCGAAGTCCCCGCCAAGCTTTAGTTTCGTTCAAGGGCCTATTCGCGGGCGTGCCCGCGAATGGCCCTGAAGTTTCTACACGCCTTCGAGAAACCCCACCACCACGCTTTTGATGATAAAGGCCAACACCCCCAGCCCCAGCACGAAGAACAGGATCAACGTACCGAACTTGCCGGCCTTGGACTTTTTCGCCAGGTCCCAGACGATGAAACCCATGAAACCGATCAGCACGGTGACCAGGATGATCATCATCCATTCTTCGAATACGGCGGGATCCATCGGTGTTCTCCAGGCAGTCTGAGCAGCCGATTATACGCCGGCTGCCATGGCAATTAACGCAGGTGGGTCAATGGCATCTCGGTACTGGCCAGCACCTGGTTGAGCACGAAACTCGAACGCACGCTGGTAACGCCTTCGATACGTGTCAGGCTGCCTAGAAGCAGTTTCTGGTAGTGGTCCATGTCGGGTACCACCACCTTAAGCTGATAGTCGGCATCCATGCCGGTGACCAGGCTGCATTCGAGCACTTGTGGCAGGTTGCGGATGGCTGCCTCGAAGGTCTCGAAGCGCTCCGGGGTGTGACGGTCCATGCCGATCAGCACGTACGCGGTCAGGCTCAGGCCCAGCTTTTTGCGGTCGAGCAGGGCTACCTGGCGGGAGATATAGCCGTCGTCCTCCAATTGCTTGACCCGACGCGAGCATGGCGAAGGCGACAGGCCGATGCGTTCGGCCAGCTCCTGGTTGGAAATGCGCGCATCGCGCTGCAATTCGGCGAGGATGCTCAGGTCGTAGCGGTCAAGTTTGCTCATGGCATTTGCCTTTTCTGTTCGTATTGCGGCGAATTATCAATCCAGGGTGAAAAATTGCGCAAGTGCTATTTATCCGAGCAATATTCGCAATCCTCTGCCGCAACCTGTCCGGTATCTTTATCACCAGAATCACTGCCCGGACATCAGTCCACGGCGACGCGCCCTAGGCGGGCGGTCGCGGCCAGCCATCCAACAGGATCTGCAGGCCCCCGGGCTACACACCCTCCAGAAGACGGTGTGAGGTGAGCCGGCGCCACAAGTGCCGAGCACGGACGACAATTCCTGAAGGGAGGCCCTGCGGCCTCCCTTTTTTCATGTCTGGAAATTTAATTGGCCTGCGTGACGGGCGCGGTAGACTGGCTGTGGTTGCAGTATTTTCTACCGAGAGGAATACCATGAAGTCGCGCATCTGGCAGTCGGCAGGTGTTGGTTTGCTGGGTTTGAGCATCAGCCTCGGGGCACTGGCCGAAGGGCCGGGCGAGGGGCATGGCGAGCGCGGCCAGCAGGTGCAAGGCGAGGGCTGGCCTGGCCGCCCGCTCAACTCGCGCGATGAAGTGCGCCAGACCCAGCCGCCGCGCCAGGGTTATTACCAGGACATTCCCCATCGCCATGGCGACGACCACCACTGGCAAGCCGGTGGCCCACGGCCCGGTGGTGACTGGCAGGGGCGCCCGGATGGCCATGGCAATGGCTGGGGGCCTGGGCCCCAGTATCGTCCGGGCCACACCATTGATCATTTCCCCGACCGTTACTGGAAAGTGCCCTACCGTGGCGCGGATTACTTCTATTCCGGTGGCTACTGGTACCGCCCACACGGTGGCAGTTACATCGTAGTGGCCCCGCCCTACGGCGTACGGGTCAGTTACCTGCCTTCCTATGCGCGTGAGGTCTGGCTGGGAGGGGCGCTGTTCTTCCTGGTGGCCGATACCTATTACCAGTACCTGGCGGACAGCCAGGAGTATGTGGTGGTCAACCCGCCCGTTGCTGCACCGGCGCCTATGCCGGTAGCACCGTCAAACGGCGGGTATGACGTGGTGGCTTACCCGATGTATGGGCAGGGGCAACAACAGCAGGACCAGGACCGCTACCAGTGCCATCGCTGGGCGGTGAGCCAGTCTGGCTTCGACCCCGCGACGGCGACGTATGCACAACCTGCCAATGTGCTGGACAACTACCGACGGGCGCTGGGGGCTTGCTTCAGCGGGCGAGGCTACAGCATCAACTGATCGCTATACCGGGTCTGCATGCACCATCACATCCGCCTGTGGATAACGCTGGCGGATGACCTTTGATGCCTCAACGCACAACCCGTGCGCCTCATGCAGCGGCAACTGCCCCGGCAGCTCCAGGTGCAACTGCACGAACCACTGGTTGCCCGATACCCGCGTGCGCAAGTCGTGCACGCCTTTCACGCCGGGAATGGCCAGTACCAGGGCGGCCATGCCTTCACCAACATCGCCGGGCAGTTCCTTGTCCATCAGGATCGCCGTACTTTCGCGGGCAATCTGCAGCGCGCTCCAGAGGATGTAGCAGGCTATGCCAAGGCCGAACAGCGCATCCAGTTGCGGCCAGCCAAAACGCGCCAGCAACAGGGCCAACAGGATGCTGCCGTTCAGCAGCAGGTCCGAGCGGTAGTGCAGGGAGTCGGCCCGCACGGCGGTGGAGCCGGTCAGGCGAATGACCTTGCGCTGCAAGGCCAGCAGGGCAAGGGTCAGCGCCAGTGACAGCAGCATCACGGCAATACCGATACCGGTACCGCCCAAGGGTTGCGGTGTGTGCAGGCGTTCGGCTGCCTGCACGCCGATCAGCACTGCACTGACGGCGATGAACAGCGCCTGCGCCATGCCTGCCAGCGCTTCGGCCTTGCCATGGCCAAAACGGTGGTCGTCGTCGGCCGGTCGCAGGGCGTAATGGACGGCCAGCAGGTTGAGAAACGAGGCAACGGCATCCAGTGCCGAGTCGGTCAGCCCGGCCAGCAGGCTAACCGAGCCGCTCAGCCACCAGGCCAGCGCCTTGCTCAGTACAAGGATGCTGGCCACCGTCAGTGATGCGCGGGTGGCCAGGCGTAGCAGGCGCTGGTGTTCAGCCGGGGTGATCATCCGTGGTCAATGTCCGTGTGGGTTTCAGGCTGCCGGCACCAGGCCAAGGCTGGCCAGTTGCTCGACGCTGCCGCGGTGCTGGATCAGCCTTGGGTCGTTCAGCGGCAGGCGTTGGCCCAGCTCGCTTTCAAGAATGGCCTGCAGCTTCAGGTTGTCGACCTTGCCGTCGGGGCTGACGGCTTCTTGCAGCTTGGCCGGGTCGACCTGGGCGGTGCGGCCACCCGGGTAGTAGATGGCGCCCGTGGCGAAGTCGATGCCGAAGGCGATCAGGCCCGGGATCACGTAGAACAGGATGCCAATGGCGTCCATTGCGGCAACCACAGGGTCGATCTTGCCGCCGATCTGGCCGCGCCGGTCTGGATAGAAAATGGTGCCGCAGGCCGTCAGTTGGGTCAGCAGTGTGGCGATGAGGGTGCCACCGATGACGCGGGTCGAGATGCGCATGTAAATCTCCGAGAAGGTATTCAGCAGGGCAAGCGAAGCGCCTGCGCCTGAAGCTTAAGACCATGATAGAGCAGGCTGGGTTCGCCGTTATACTCCCGAGACTGTTCGAGGACCACCATGATTTCATTACCGATCGATGCCGTCTTGCCCGCCTTGCGCCAAGCCTTGGGAAAACGTGACGAAGCCGTGCTCGAAGCCCCCCCCGGCGCCGGCAAGACCACCCGCGTGCCGCTGGCGTTGCTGAACGAGCCGTGGCTGGCCGGGCAAACCATTCTCATGCTGGAGCCCCGGCGCCTGGCGGCGCGTGCGGCCGCCGAGCGGCTGGCCAGCGAACTGGGCGAGCAGGTGGGCCAGACCGTGGGCTACCGCATTCGCCTGGACAGCAAGGTTGGGCCGAACACCCGCATTGAAGTGGTAACCGAAGGTATCCTCACCCGTCGCTTACAGGCAGACCCGGCGCTGGAAGGCGTGGGCTTGCTGATCTTTGACGAATTTCATGAACGCAGCCTGGACGCCGATCTGGCCCTGGCGTTGAGCCTGAATGGCCGCGAGTTGCTGCGTGACGACCCGCCGCTTAAGATTCTGCTGATGTCCGCCACCCTGGAAGGCGAGCGCCTGTCGCGGTTGCTAGACGATGCCCCGGTGGTCAGCAGTGAGGGCCGCATGCATCCAGTGGATATCTGCTGGGGGCGGCCTTTCCAGCCGGGCGAGTTCATCGAGCCACGGGTGGTGGACAGCGTGCTGCAGGCGCTGGCCGACCAAACCGGCAGTGTGCTGGTGTTTCTGCCGGGCCAGGCGGAAATCCGGCGTGTGCACCAGAGCTTGCAGGAGGCACTGGGCGAGCGCCCCGAGATTTTGTTGTGCCCGCTGCATGGCGAACTCGACCTCAACGCCCAGCGCGCCGCCATCGACCCGGCGCCTAAAGGCCTGCGCAAGGTGGTGCTGGCCACTAACATCGCCGAGACCAGCCTGACCATCGACGGTGTGCGTGTGGTGATCGACGCCGGCCTGGCCCGGGTGCCGCGCTTCGACCCCGGCAGTGGCATGACCCGTCTGGACACCCAGCGCATCTCCCGTGCCAGTGCCACCCAGCGCGCCGGCCGTGCCGGCCGTCTGGAGCCGGGCGTGTGTTACCGCCTGTGGTCCGAGGCCCAGCATGACCAGCTGGCGGCATATGGTAGCGCCGAGATCCTCCAGGCCGACCTAGCTGGGCTGGCCCTGCAACTGGCGCGCTGGGGGGTTGCACCTGACCAGCTGAGTTGGCTCGATCAACCGCCCAATGCGGCGTTTTCCCAGGCCCAGGACCTGCTGGCGCGGCTGGGGGCATTCAAACCGGGCAGCCGCGACAACCTCAGCGACCACGGCCAGGCCATGGCAGAACTGCCGGCCCACCCCCGTATCGCCCATTTGTTGCTGCGTGGCCAGTACCTGGGTTTGGCCACCATGGCCTGTGATGTGGCAGCGTTGCTTGGCGAGCGGGATATCCAGCGCGGCGGCGGTGCCGACCTGCACAGTCGGCTGGCCCTGGTCAGCGGCGAGAGCAAGGCCAGCCGTGGCGGCCAGGGTGGCGTGCAGCGCGCCCGACAGTTGGCACGCCAATACCGTGGCCTGTTGCGCGGTAAGGCCGGGGCCGCCGTTGCCGACCCCGATCATCCGCGTTGGCTTGGCGCCTTGCTGGCGCTGGCCTATCCCGACCGGGTGGCGCAGCAGCGCCGTGAAGGGGGCGCCGAGTATCGCCTGGCCAATGGCCGCGCAGCCTTGTTCGGCGAGGTCGATGCGTTAATGAAAAGCCCATGGCTGGTGATCGCCGATCTGGGCAGCCGTCAAGGCCAGCGCGAAGAACGTATCTACCTGGCGGCAGAATTCGACCCGACATTGCTTGATGACGTGCTGGCCGAACAGGTAGAGCGGGTTGATCTGCTTGATTGGGATGAGCGTGAGCAAGTGCTGCGTGCCGAGCGCCAGACCAAAGTCGGGGAGCTGATACTTAGCCGAGAGCCGTTGACTGGCTTGAGTGACGAAGCGCGCGCCAAGGCACTGCTTGGCCTGGTACGGCGCAAAGGCCTGAACCTGCTGACCTGGACTCCGGAGCTGCGCCAGTGGCAGGCGCGGGTGGCACTGCTACGCCAGCTGGACCTGGACAAGGACGGGCAAAGCGAATGGCCTGACCTGGGTGACGAAGCATTGCTCGCCAGCCTGGAAGACTGGTTGCAGCCCTATCTGGGCAAGGTATCGCGCCTCAGTCACTTTGCCGCGCTGGACTTGCCGTCGCTACTGCGCAACCTGTTGCCCTGGCCATTGCCGCAACGTCTGGAAGAACAGGCCCCAGCTCACCTGGCGGTGCCATCGGGCTCGAATATCCGCCTGGACTACAGCGAATACCCGCCGATTCTCGCTGTGCGCCTGCAAGAGTTGTTCGGCCTTGCCGACACCCCGCGCATCGCCAATGGCCGGCAACAGGTCAAGCTTCACCTGTTGTCACCGGCGCGTCGGCCGGTGCAGGTAACCCAAGACCTGGCCAACTTCTGGCGTACGACCTATGCCGAGGTTAAAAAGGATTTGAAGGGGCGCTATCCGAAACACTATTGGCCGGACGACCCGCTGGTGGCCGAAGCCACGGCGCGGGCCAAGCCGCGGGGTACCTGATCAGGCTGGGCCGGGGCATCACGCCCCGGCTTCCCCCTCCAGCAGCATGAACAGGCGGTAGAGCACCACAGTGCTGAACAGCTGCAGGAAGCCGCTGAGGCTATCCATGCCCAGCTCCATGCCGGGTGATGGCTCGGGGAAGGCCATCAGCAGCAGCCCGTCGATCAGCCAGATCGGGGCCAGCACCGCCACCACGCAGATCATGATGCGCATGAAGTGCCCGGTGGTCATGGCTGCGCTTTCGCGCATCGCCTGCACCACTGGGCGGCCGCGCAGCACCAGCAGGTACTCGGCAAACACCAGGTTGATCATGATCCACACGCCCGGGAAGATGAACAGCGCAAGGCCGGCCATGATCAGCAGCGAGCTGATGAGTATCAGCAAGGCCAACTGGGGCCACAGCTGCAAGGCGCGGGCGAACAGGTCGCGCTTGCCGATGTCCTGACCATTGCTGCGGGTGTGCAGGTAAAGGATCAATGCGGCGCTGTACAGCGGGTAGAACAGCAGGCTCACCAGCATGCCGTAGGCCGGTGATGCCTGGTCGCCCATCTGCCGGTACAGCAGCTGGGTGAGCAGGGCTTCCAGTACCACCAGCGGCAGGCACAGCTGGAGGATGTTCGGCAGGTGGCGGCGGAAGAAGTACAGGGAGTCGCGCAGAACGCTCAGCGGATTCATCAGTCAACATCGCATGGCAATAAAACAGGGGCGTAACTTTAGCCCAAAGCGGGCGTGCGGCTGTCACTTGCTGAAAAAAGTTTCACCGCGACAGTGATTGAATCCTGTGGCCGTACGCCCCATCTTTGACGCTGTCCGATGTCCCGCTACCCCACGAGGTCGCCCATGAACACTGAAGAACAATCCCTGATCGACGGCCTGTTCGGCCGCATCAAGCAAGCTGAAGACCCAAGCCAGCCGCGTGACGCGCAGGCCCAGGCGTGCATCGAGCAACACCTGCGCCAGCAGCCGGCGGCGCCGTACTACATGGCCCAGGCCATCCTGGTGCAGGAGGCGGCAATCAAGCGCCTCGACGAGCAGAACAAGCAGCTGGAAGCCGAACTGAAGCAGGCCCGTGCCCAGGCTGAGGCTGCACAGGCCAGCAGCAGTGCACAGAGCACTGGCGGTGGTGGCTTCCTGTCCAGCATCTTTGGCTCGGGTGGGCGCAATGCGGCTCCTGTCGCGCAGCCACAACAACGCCCTTCGGCGCCCCCCGTAGCATCCGGCGGTGGCTGGCGTGAGCCTTCGGCGCCGGGCTTTTCCCAGCCTCAAGCGCAGCAGCCTGGCTTTGGTGCGGCACCGGCGCGCAGTGGTGCCAGCAGCTTCCTTGGCGGCGCCATGCAAACGGCGGCCGGTGTGGCCGGTGGCGTGTTGCTGGCGCAGGGTATCAGCAGCCTGTTCAACCATAACTCGCAGCCGGAAGAGGTGGTCGAGGTGATCAAGGAAGAGCCGACACCGGCCAGTGACAGCGGCGGCTGGAACGACCAGGGCGGGCAGCAGCACGTGGCTGACAACGGGGGTTGGGGGAATGACCAGGGCGGTTATGCCGACACCGATTACGGCAGCGATGATGGCGGGTTCTTCTCGGACGACGATTCGTACGTCTGACAGGTCTGGCATACTGCTGGCATTTATGGGGGCTGCTTTGCAGCCCTCTGTATTCCAGGCCGACCATGAGGTTCAAGGTGAAAAAGATCGCGCTGTTCGCCGATGTGCAGAACCTCTACTACACCGTGCGCCAGGCTCACGGCTGCCATTTCAACTACACCGCGTTATGGGCTGACGTCAGCCGTGAAGGCCAGATCGTCGAAGCCGTGGCCTATGCCATCGACCGTGGCGACAGCAAGCAACAGCAGTTCCAGCAGATCTTGCGCAACCTCGGTTTCGATGTGCGCCTCAAACCCTTCATTCAGCGCAGCGATGGCTCGGCCAAGGGTGACTGGGATGTGGGTATCACCCTGGATGTGATCGATGCAGCCAGCCGGGTCGACCAGGTGGTGCTGGCCTCCGGCGATGGTGATTTCGACCTGCTGCTGGAGCGGGTGATCCAGCGCCACGGTACCGAGGCCGTGGTGTATGGCGTGCCTGGGCTTACCGCCTTGTCATTGATCCGCGCGGCCACCCGTTACGTGCCCATTGAAGGTAAGCTGTTGCTCAAACATTGAGGCCCTTTAATGGAACGTATTGCTGTCATCGACTTTGAAACTACCGGCATCACCCCCAGCGCAGGCTGCCGCGCCACTGAAGTGGCTGTGGTGATGCTGGAGGACGGGCGCATCGTCGAGCGCTACCAGAGCCTGATGAACGCCGGTGTACCGGTACCAGCTTTCGTTGCCGGGTTGACTGGCATCACCACCGCCATGCTGCGCAGCGCGCCGCCGGTGGACAGGGTGATGAACGAAGTGGCCGAGTTTGTCGGCGATACCCCGTTGCTGGCACACAACGCGGCGTTCGACCAGAAGTTCTGGGACTACGAACTGAGCCGCATCGGCCGTAGCCGCCGCCAGTCGTTCGCCTGCTCCCTGCTGTTGTCGCGGCGCCTGCTGCCAATGGCGCCGAACCACAAGCTGGGCACCCTGACCCGCTGGGCCGGGTTGCCGGACACCGGTACCGCGCACCGGGCCATGGCCGATGCCGAGATGGCGGCCAACCTGTTGCAACACCTGGCCGGTGAACTGCGTCAGGCCCATGGTATCCAGCAACTTTCACACGACTTCCTGTGCCGCTTGCAGAAAGTGCCCGCTGCGAAGATCCGCGAAACCCTCGCCAGATACCGGTGAAAACTGGCCCGAAACAAACGTAGGAGCGAGCGCAGCTCGCGATGCGCCGCGCGGGCGGCGCTCGATTGGCGAGGCGCCCCATACCCCAAGCCGAACGCACCAGAAGTGTGCCGCTCATTTGCACACATTCTGTAACGTAACTCCATGCAGGCTGGCCGTTAAACTGACTCACCCGTAAACGGATTTCGAGTTTTCCCATGCCTGCCGCCCGTCGTTTCCCGTTGTTGCTCATTGGTGCTTTCCTGGCCTTGTACCTGGTCTGGGGGTCTACCTACCTGTTCATTCGAATTGGTGTGGAGAGCTGGCCACCGATGTTCATGGCCGGGGTGCGCTTTCTGATTGCCGGTGGCCTGCTGTACGGGTTCTTGCGCTGGCGCGGTGTGCCGGCGCCTACCTGGCCGCAGTGGCGAGCGGCAGGGGCGATCGGTTTTCTGCTGCTCAGTTGTGGCAACGGCGGCGTGACGGTGGCCGAGCATGCCGGCGTGGCATCGGGCGTGGCGGCACTGGCGGTGGCGACAGTACCTTTGTTCACCTTGCTGTTTGGCCTGCTGTTCGGGCACCGCAACTCGAAGCTGGAGTGGGCAGGCATTGCCCTGGGGCTGGTGGGTATCGGCCTGCTGAACCTGGGCTCCAACTTGCAGGCAAGCCCGATTGGTGCGGCACTGATCATTTTTGCCGCGGCGTCGTGGGCATTCGGCTCGGTGTGGAGCAAGACCTTGCCGTTGCCCCAAGGGCCGATGGCCAGTGCTGCGGAAATGCTGGTGGGCGGTGCGGTGCTGTTGCTGGGCAGCGTGGTGTCGGGTGAGCGCATGACGCAGATGCCGACCGCAGCCGGTTGGGGGGCGTTGGCCTACCTGGTGTTCTTCGGCTCGATCCTGGCGTTCAGTGCCTACATGTACCTGCTCAAGCATGTGCGCCCGGCTGCCGCCACCAGCTATGCCTACGTCAACCCGGCAGTGGCGGTGCTGCTGGGCATTGTCTTTGCCGGTGAACAGATTGGTGCCGAAGAGTGCGTGGCCATGGCAGTGATCATCGGTGCGGTGGTGCTGATCGGCCTGCCACAGTGGCGCAAGGCGCCCCAGCCCCCTCAGCCGTTGAAAGGCGAAATCTGCAAGTAGGCAGGGGCGATGCGGTAAACTTGCCGCCTTCGCTGAACCCCCTGACGGTATTGCCATGAATTTCGCCAAACTCGGCCTGATCGAACCGCTGCTGCGCACGCTGCAGCAACTGGACTACACCACCCCGACCCCGGTGCAGGCCAAGGCCATCCCTGCCGTGCTGGCTGGCCGCGACCTGATGGCCGCCGCCCAGACCGGCACCGGCAAGACTGCGGGCTTTGCCTTGCCTGTGCTGCAGCGCCTGGCCCTGGAGGGTGAGAAAGTGGCCAGCAACTCGATCCGTGCGCTCGTGCTGGTGCCCACCCGCGAGTTGGCCGAGCAGGTGCATAACAACGTGCGCGAATACGCCGAGAACCTGCCGCTGAGCACTTACGCCGTGTACGGCGGGGTCAGCATCAACCCGCAGATGATGCGCCTGCGCCGTGGCGTGGACCTGCTGGTGGCCACCCCGGGCCGCTTGCTCGACCTGTTCCGGCAGAACGCGGTGAAGTTCAACCAGGTACAAACGCTGGTACTGGACGAGGCCGACCGCATGCTCGACCTGGGTTTTGCCGAAGAACTGCAATCGGTGTACGCCGCGCTGCCACGCAAGCGCCAGACGTTGCTGTTTTCCGCCACCTTTTCCGACCAGATCCGCATGCTGGCGGGGCTGGCGCTGAATGACCCGCTCAGCATCGAAGTGAGCCCGCGCAATGCCACGGCCGCCAGCGTCAAGCAGTGGCTGGTGCCTGTGGATAAAAAACGCAAGGTCGACCTGTTCTGCCACCTGCTGCGCAAACAGCGCTGGAAGCAGGTGCTGGTGTTCGCCAAAACCCGCAACGGCGTTGACCAGCTGGTAGAGCGCTTGCTGGCCGAGGGTGTGAATGCCGATGGTATCCACGGTGACCGGCCGCAAGCCACCCGCCAGCGCGCGCTGGACAGCTTCAAGGCCCGCGAGATTCAGGTGCTGGTGGCAACCGACGTGGCGGCCCGTGGTCTGGATATCGATGACCTGCCGCTGGTGGTCAACCTGGACCTGCCGATCGTGGCCGAGGACTACGTGCACCGCATCGGCCGTACCGGGCGAGCCGGCAACAAGGGCGAGGCGATTTCGCTGGTGTGTGCGGATGAAGTGCAACTGCTGGCGGCCATCGAAGTGCTGACTCGCCAGACGCTGCCGCGCCATGAAGAACCGGACTTCATCCCCGATCACCGGGTGCCGATGACCGATGCCACGGGCCAGGTGATCAAGAAGCCGAAGAAGCCCAAGAAGCCGAAAGAGAACAGCGCCAAGCGTGGGCTGGGGCGCTGGATGGACAGCACTGAAGCGGGTAATGCGGAGCCGGCGGTGAAGGCAGTGCGCAAGGTGCCGAGCTTCAATGGTGGGCCGCGTAAGCGTAAGCCTTGAGATTTTTGGGGCCGCTATGCGGCCCCGACAATCTTTCAGGAAATCCGCGTAACCCAATCCGCCGCTGCCCGCCCTGCACGCAGCCCGCTGGCAAAGCACGCCGTCAGCAAATACCCCCCGGTCGGCGCCTCCCAGTCCAGCATCTCGCCGGCACAGAACACCCCCGGCATGCCCTTGACCATCAACCCCTTATCCAGCCCCTCGAAGCGCACCCCGCCCGCACTGCTGATCGCTTCATCCAGCGGCCGTGTACGCACCAGCGTGATCGGCAATGCCTTGATCGCCCGGGCCAGCGCCTGCGGGTCGGCAAAGGTCGCCTGATCGGTCAGCTCGCGCAGCAGCGCAGCCTTCACTCCATCAATGCCCAACTGGCTGTGCAAGTGTTTGGCCATGGAGCGCGAGCCGCGTGGTTTGGCCAGTGCCTGGGCAATCTTGTCCACAGGCTTGTCCGGTAGCAGGTCGAGCAACAGCACCCCTCGGCCACTGCGGTTGATGGCTTCGCGCACCGGCGCCGACCAGGCATACACCAGGCTGCCTTCCACCCCTTGTGCGGTGAGGACGAACTCGCCCTTGCGCGGTGCGCTGCCCGGAACGCTGAGGGCGATGTTCTTCAGCGGTGCGCCCGCGAACTTGTCCTTGAGCAGTGCGCTCCAGCCCTCAACTTCAAAACCGCAGTTGCTTGGCTGCAAAGGTGAGATATCCACAGCTCGTTCGGCCAGCAGCGGTTGCCAGCTGCCGTCGGAGCCCAATCGCGCCCAGCTACCACCGCCCAGCGCCAGCACCACGACCGCAGCTTTCACCGCACGCTCGCCCTGTGGATAAGCAATCCGCAAGGCGCCATCGGCGTTCCAGCCCAGCCAGCGGTGGCGGGTGTGGATAACTACCCCGGCGTCGCGCAGGCGCTTGAGCCAGGCGCGCAGCAATGGCGCGGCTTTCATGTCGGTGGGGAATACCCGGCCCGAGGTGCCGACGAAGGTCTCGATGCCCAAACCGTGAATCCACTGGCGCAAGGCGTCGGCATCGAAGTCGCGCAGCAGCGCATCGATTTCGCCCTGACGTCCGGCATAGCGTGAAACGAAGGCCGGGTAGGGCTCGGAGTGGGTGATGTTCATGCCGCCAACACCCGCCAGCAGGAACTTGCGGCCCACGGACGGCATGGCATCGAACACCTCGACCGCCAGGCCCGCGTGGGCCAGTGCTTCTGCGGCCATCAGGCCGGCAGGGCCGCCACCGATGACGACAGCGAGGGGAGAAGGGGCGGGGTTGAGTTCGGGCATGGTGGGCAGCAGGCTGTGGAAAAGAGGCGCATTCTAGCGCAGCGCTGCCCATGGAAGCACTGGTCAAAAATTAATCAGTGTTCTGCAGGCCTTGCCGGCAAAGGGCTACAGCGCCTTTCCCGCAGGTTATCCACAAGCGGTTCCACAGTCATTGTGAACAACCGATGACCCGTGCAGCGCTGTGGTGAAGAATGCCGTGGCGCCTGGCCAAGGCCTCGCGGTCTTTGCTGTAGCCGCCGCCGATCACACCCACCACCGGGATATCGCGGCCCAGGCAATGGCGCAGCACTGCTTCGTCACGGGTAGCAACGCCAGCGTCGGTCAGTTGCAGGTAACCCAGCGCGTCGTCCTTGTGCACATCGACGCCAGCGTCATACAGCACCAGGTCGGGTTGGTAGAGGGGCAGCAGGTAGTTGAGGGCGTCGTCCACCACCTCCAGGTAGGCCGCGTCGCCCATGCCGCGTGGCAGGGGGATGTCCCAATCGCTTTGTGCCTTGCGTGCCGGGAAGTTTTGTTCGCAATGCAGCGACACGGTGATGGCCTCGGGTGTGTCGTGCAGAATGCGTGCCGTGCCGTCGCCTTGGTGCACATCGCAGTCGAAGATCAGCACCCGGTGTACCCGGCCAGCCTCCAGCAGGTAGCGGCTGATCACGGCCAGGTCGTTGAAAATGCAGAAGCCGGCGGGGTGGTCGTAATGGGCGTGGTGGGTGCCGCCAGCGAGGTGGCAGGCAATGCCGTGCTGCAGCGCCATCTCGGCGGTCAGCAGCGAGCCACCTACCGCGCGTACGGTGCGCCGGGCCAGGGCTTCGCTCCAGGGCAGGCCGAGGCGGCGTTGGTCCTCGGGGGACAGTTCTCCGTTCATGTAGCGTTCGATGTAGCTGCGGTCGTGGGCCAGGGCGAGGATCTCGTTGGGGCAGATGTCCGGGCGCAGCAGGGCCTGATCAGTGGTCAGCCCGCTGTCGACCAGGTGGTCGTGCAGCAGGCGGAACTTGTCCATCGGGAAGCGGTGTTCGGCGGGGAACTCCGGGCTGTAGTCTTCGTGGTAGATCAGCGGCAGCGGCATGGGTGGGGTCGCAATCAGGGCCAGTGCTGATCTTGCCATGACGGGTGAGTGCTGTGGGAGCCCTTGGTTGTGGGGTGTCGCAGGCGCTTGTGGGAGCGGGCGCGCCCGCGAAGCAGGCACCGCGGTGCTTGGCACGGGCTGCGCCCGTGTTCGCGGGCATGCCCGCTCCCACAGGGACCGCGTCAGGGGCTTGAGCTATTTGGCGGCGCTGGCCAGCACCCGCTGCCAGTCGGGTTCGTTCAGGCGGCCCAGGATGCGTGCCTTTCCGTTGCCATCGACCGACACGAACAGGGCACTGGCGTAGCCACTCTGACGCTCGCCACCGGTAACGTTCTGCTGGCGGGCGAAGTGGTCGATGCAGCCGTTGTGGGTCACCAGCACGAGGTTGTGGCCGGGGCGCTTGCGTGACAGTGCTTCACTGGCGAACTGTTTATCGCAACTTTCCAGCCAGTCCTCGCTGGCCACCGCCTGGCCGAGGATGAAGTGTGCGGTTTGCCGGGTGCGCAGTTTCGGGCTGCTGAGCATATCGGTGTTGTTCAGGCCTAGTTGGTGCAGCCCCTGGCCAACGCGGCCAGCGGCCTGGCTGCCGGCCACGGTGATGCCGGTGGGGTCGTCCAGGCAGGGGCCGGGCGCGCTGTCGCAGCGCTCGGCGTGGCGGATCATCACGATCACTGCGCCATCGGCCCAATCCTGCAGCAGGCCGCTGTCACTCAGTTGTTGCTCGTTGCCAAGGTCCACGATGTGCGTCCTCGTCGCCAGCCAGGTGGTCAACGCCGCCACGACCATGCACAGGCCAAGGGCGGCACCGAGGGCTTTGCGGGAGAGGCGTCGCTTGCGCCGGGCGTGGATGGCAGGGTGCCCCAGGGTATTGCTCGATAGCATGCGTTGCTCCATTTGGCATGGCCGCGACAGGCACGGCAGTGATGGCGGCATCCTGCCAAGCGCCCTGTTGGGAGGCAGTGAAGAGCATGTGAAAATTGCATTCGGTTGATGGTGGCTGGGTGAAACCTGCGCCCGCGCCTACGCTGTAAACTGCAACACGGCAAAACCGGAGCAGGCCTGATGACCCCCATTCTTGAACTGGAAAGCGCACGGCTGGTGCTGCGCCAATGGCATGACGACGACCTGCGCGAGTTCGCCGCGCTGTGTGCCGACCCCCAGGTAATGCGCTACTTCCCGGCGCCGCTGACACGCCTTGAAGCGGCTGCACTGATTGGCCGCGTGCGTGGGCACTTCAACGAGTACGGTTTTGGTTTATGGGCGCTGGAGCGCAAGGACAGCGGTGCGTTCATCGGCATGACCGGGTTGCTGCATGTCGGCTTCGATGCCGATTTTGCGCCGGCTGTGGAAATTGGCTGGCGCCTGGCACGGCGGCACTGGGGCCTGGGTTTCGCCAGCGAGGCGGCGTGGACCTGCCTGCGTTGTGCTTTCGCCCAATTGCGCCTGGAAGAGGTGGTGTCGTTCACTAGCGAGAGCAACCTGCCGTCGCAGAAGGTGATGCAGGCCATTGGCATGCAGCAGGACCTGAACGGCAGCTTCGAACACCCCCGCCTGCCCGAGGGCCACCCGCTGCGCCCGCATGTGCTGTACCGCATCGACCGCGCACACTGGGAAAAGACCCTGCGTGCCTGAATGCACGGCCATGCCCGGCGCGAATGACAAACCCTGTATCATTTGCCCTTATCAAAGAGCGCTGTAGAGACGTGTTGCCTTGCGAGGAGAACCCCCAATGAGTCATGTGTTGGACGACCTGGTCGACCTGTTGAGCCTCGAAGCCATCGAGGAGAACCTGTTCCGTGGACGTAGCCAGGACCTGGGCTTCCGCCAGCTGTACGGTGGGCAAGTGCTGGGCCAGTCCTTGTCGGCGGCCAGCCAGACGGTCGAGGACGCTCGCCATGTGCATTCGTTGCACGGCTACTTCCTGCGCCCGGGCGATGCCAGCCTGCCGGTGGTGTACTCGGTGGACCGCGTGCGAGATGGCGGCAGCTTCAGCACCCGTCGGGTGACGGCGATTCAGAAGGGCCAGACCATCTTCACTTGCAGCGCGTCGTTCCAGTACGACGAGGAAGGCTTCGAGCACCAGGCGCAGATGCCTGACGTAGTCGGCCCGGAAAACCTGCCCACCGAAGTGGAGCTGGCGCGCGCCATGGCCGACCAGTTGCCAGAGCGCATTCGCGACAAGGTGCTGTGCGCCAAGCCGATCGAAATTCGCCCGGTCACCGAGCGCGACCCGTTCAACCCTAAGCCTGGCGACCCGGTGAAGTACGCGTGGTTCCGCGCCGACGGCAACCTGCCCGACGTACCTGCCCTGCACAAATACATGCTGGCTTACGCCTCGGATTTTGGTCTACTGACCACTTCGCTGTTACCGCATGGCAAATCGGTGTGGCAGCGCGACATGCAGATCGCCAGCCTCGACCATTCGCTGTGGTTCCATGGCAACCTGCGTGCCGACGAGTGGCTGCTGTACGCCACCGACAGCCCGTGGGCCGGTAATTCCCGTGGTTTCTGCCGTGGCAGCATCTTCAACCAGGCCGGGCAACTGGTGGCATCGTCGAGCCAGGAAGGCCTGATTCGCCACCGTAAGGACTGGGCATGAGCCTGGGCGAGGTCCGCAACTGGGTGTTCGACATGGACGGCACCCTGACCGTGGCCGTGCATGACTTTGCCGCCATTCGCGTGGCGTTGGACATCCCAGCCGAGCACGACATCCTCACCCACCTGGCGGCCTTGCCGGTAGACGAAGCGGCAGCCAAGCATGCCTGGCTGCTGGAGCATGAGCGCGACCTGGCGCTTGCGTCCACAGCGGCTACCGGCGCGGTGGAGCTGGTGCGTGAGCTGGCCGAGCGTGGGTGCCGGCTGGGTATTCTCACCCGTAATGCACGTGAGCTGGCGCATGTGACGCTGGAGGCCATCGGCCTGGCGGACTGCTTCCCGGTGGAGCACATTCTGGGACGTGACGAGGCCTCACCCAAGCCGAGCCCGGATGGGTTGCTGAAGATTGCCAGTGCCTGGGGCGTGGCGCCGAGTGAACTGGTGATGGTGGGGGATTACCGGTTCGACCTGGACTGCGGGCGCGCGGCTGGGGCGCGGACAGTGCTGGTGAATTTGCCGGATAACCCATGGCCGGAACTGGTGGATTGGCATGCTGCCGATTGCCGGGCGCTGAAGGTGATGCTGGGCTGACCGTTGTGTCGTCTGTACGGGCCCTTTCGCGGGCATGCCCGCTCCCACAGGTAGTGTGCAAGTTTCAGGTCCTGCGGCGTCACTGTGGTGCGGGCTTGCCCGCGAAAGGGCCGGACCTGTCTATGCTGAACCCCACTCTTTCCCCTGATACGGAGACCCACCCATGACCAGCAAAGCCATCTACGTACAACCCGGCGGCGGCTACGACAAGGTCGAGGTCGGCACCCGCGAGGCTGCCGCACCCCAGGCCGGCGAGATCACCGTGCGCTTGCACGCCAGCTCCCTCAACTATCACGACTTCGCTGTGGTCAGCGGCATGTGGGGCCCGAGCGAGCGGCGCATCCCCATGGCCGATGGCGCCGGCGAAGTGGTCGCGGTGGGGGCTGGTGTCACCGAGTTCCAGGTTGGCGACCACGTGGTCAGTACCTTTTTCCCCGACTGGCTCGACGGCCAGGCCAATGTCGAAGGCTTTGCCAGAGTGCCCGGCGATGGCATCGATGGTTATGCCCGAGAGCAGGTCACTGCCCGCGCTACCGCGTTCACCCTGGCACCGAAGGGCTTCAGCCACGCCGAGGCGGCTACGCTGACTACAGCCGGCCTTACCGCCTGGCGTGCGTTGATGAGCGATGACCACCTCAAGCCGGGCGACACGGTGCTGGTACAGGGCACGGGTGGCGTGTCGATCTTCGCGCTGCAGTTCGCCAAGCTGGCCGGCGCCACGGTAATCGCCACCTCTTCCAGCGATGCCAAGCTGGAGCGCCTCAAGGCCCTGGGGGCCGATCACCTTATCAATTACAAGAGCACCCCGGCCTGGGGTGAAAAAGTGCGCGAGCTGACCGGTAATCGCGGCGTCGATCATGTGATTGAAGTGGGCGGCCCGGCGACGTTGGAGCAGTCGATGATTGCTGCTCGCATTGGCGGGCATGTGTCGCTGATCGGCATCCTTACCGGCGTGGCGGGGCAGTTGCCGCTGGTACAGGCCCTGGTGCGGCAAATCCGCCTGCAAGGTGTGCTGGTGGGCAGCCGTGCGCAGCAACAGGCGATGGTGCGGGCAATCGATGCCAACGGGCTGCGGCCAGTGGTGGACAAGCACTTCGAGTTGGAGCAGATCGTCGAGGCGTTCCGTTACCAGGAAAGCAACCGGCATTTCGGCAAGATTTGCCTGACCTGGTGAGGTGATCCGGCCGGATGTAACGGCCGGGTGGGCACAACCTCTAATCCGGCAGCAACCGGTCACGGCTGTTGGACAGGTGCAGGCAGATCGCCGCCCGCGCTGCATCCGGGTCTTGCCGGCGGATGGCATTGAGCACGGCCTCATGCTCCAGGTTCGCCAGGTAGGCCTGCCGCGCCAGCTTCGCCCCGCCGCGTTCGGCCAGCGCCATGCGGTTGCGTGGGATCAGGCTGTTGCCCAGTTGCAGCAGCATCTCGGTGAAGTACAGGTTACCGGTGGCCTCGGCAATCAGCAGGTGGAAGCGCCGATCCGCCTCGATGCAGCTGTCACCGGCCGCCGCCAGGTCCTGGTAGTCATCCAGTGCCTGGCGCATGCGAGCCAGGTGCCCCTCGTCACGACGCAGTGCGGCCAGAGCAGCGGCCTGGCCTTCCAGGCCAATGCGCAGTTCCAACAGGTCGCGCACATTGGCTGCGCTCTCCGCGCCGATGCGCAGCCCCGCCTGTGGCTGGCGCTCCATCACGAAGGTACCGATACCGTGGCGCGGCTCCACCAGCCCCGAGGCCTGCAATTTCGACAAGGCTTCACGCACCACCGTGCGGCTGACGCCATGCTCGCGCACCAGGGTGTTCTCCGAGGGCAATTTGTCCCCAGGCCTGAAGGTGCCCAACAAAATTTGTTGGGTCAGGCTGGAGACCAAGTCATGGGCGCGGCTATGGCCGCGTTTGTGCGTGTGTTCGGGTTCCATGGTGTGAGCCACTTCTAGCTGTACTTGTACGACAAGTTAAACCATAAAAATATTTTTTGCCGTTTTTTCCTGTTGCCAATCCCACGCGTAGCCAATCAGTTTTTGCAAGATCGAAGCAAATGGTCATTTTGATAGCTTGTATTTTGCGTATTTGTCGATTTTGTTGATCTTGTCGTACAACTTCGTCGGGCATATGCTCGTCCCACTGCCATGTCAGACAACCCAGACCCGCACAAAAACAATTAGTGGGAGATTCACAAGTGAACGACACCCTCGCTCCGTCTGCGCGGACTGAAGGCGACGCGTTGGCCAGTGCCGTGGCCAAGGTCAAGCGCCACGTCCTGCCGCTGTTCGTCATCATGTTCATCGTCAACTACCTCGACCGCGTCAATATCGGTTTCATCCGACCGCACCTGGAAAGCGACCTGGGCATCAGTGCCGCAGCTTATGGTTTTGGTGCCGGCCTGTTCTTCATTGGCTATGCCTTGTTCGAAGTGCCTTCGAACATGTTGCTGCAGAAGGTGGGGGCGCGGCTTTGGCTGACGCGCATCATGTTCACCTGGGGGCTGGTGGCCACGGCCATGGCCTTTGTGCAGAACGAAACCCAGTTCTACGTACTGCGCTTTTTGCTGGGTGTTGCCGAAGCGGGCTTCTTCCCCGGTGTGATCTACTACTTCACCCGCTGGCTGCCAGGTGCAGAGCGCGGCAAGGCGATTGCCATCTTCCTCAGCGGCTCGGCGCTGGCCTCGCTGATTTCCGGGCCGTTGGCCGGTGCGCTGATGCAGATTCAGGGCCTGGGCATGCACGGTTGGCAGTGGATGCTGTTCATCGAAGGCATGGCCTCGGTGGTGCTGTGCTTCTTCGTGTTCTTCTGGCTGGATTCCAAACCACAGGATGCCAAGTGGTTGAGCCCGGCCGAGCAAGACGCGCTCGTAGCTACCATCGACCGCGAGCAGCGAGAGCGCGAAGCGTTGGGGGCGGTCAAACCCTCGGCCTGGAGCCTGCTGAAAGACCGCCAGATTGTGCTGTTCTGCCTCATCTACTTCTGCATCCAGCTGACCATCTACGCTGCCACCTTCTGGCTGCCGAGCATCATCAAGCGCATGGGCGACCTCAGCGACTTGCAGGTCGGCTTCTTCAACTCGATCCCGTGGCTGATCTCGATCCTGGCCATGTACGCCTTCGCGGCCGGCTCTGCGCGCTGGAAGTTCCAGCAGGCGTGGGTGGCCGGGGCGCTGGTGGTCGCCGCCATCGGCATGTTCATGTCCACCACCGGCGGGCCGGTGTTTGCCTTCGTGGCCGTGTGCTTCGCCGCCATCGGTTTCAAGTCGGCGTCGTCACTGTTCTGGCCGATTCCACAGGGATATCTGGATGCCCGCATCGCCGCGGCCGTGATCGCCCTGATCAACTCGGTCGGCAACCTCGGCGGCTTCGTAGCCCCTACCACCTTCGGTTTTCTGGAGCAGCAGACCGGCTCGATCCAGGGCGGGCTGTATGGCCTGGCGATGACCTCGGTGCTGGCGGCCATCGCCATCTTCTTTGTACGCACTCGCCCCAAGGGCGCCCCTTCCGATGACCTCAAGGCCCGTTCGGCCCTGGGCCAGACCCACTGATGACTGCGAGACAACAACCATGAATATGCAGACCAATCCCGCCGTCCACACCAGCACCCCGGTGGTCACCGACCTGCGCGTGATCCCCGTGGCTGGCCACGACAGTATGCTGCTCAACCTCAGTGGCGCCCATGGCCCGTTCTTTACCCGCAACGTAGTGGTGCTGCGCGACAGCGCGGGCAACACCGGGCTGGGTGAAGTGCCGGGTGGGGAAAAAATTCGGCAAACCCTGGAAGACGCCCGCAGCCTGGTGGTCGGCCAGCCGATCGGCCATTACCAGCGCGTGCTCAATGCCATGCGCCAGACCTTCGCCAACCGCGACTCGGCGGGGCGCGGCCTGCAAACCTTCGACCTGCGCATTACCGTGCATGCGGTAACGGCCATCGAATCGGCGCTGCTCGACCTGCTCGGTCAGCACCTCAACGTGCCGATGGCGGCATTGCTGGGTGAAGGGCAGCAACGTGATGCCGTGAAGATGCTGGGTTACCTGTTCTACATCGGCGACCGCCAGCAGACCGACCTGGCCTACCGCAACGAAGCCGATGCCGAGAATGACTGGTTCCGCGTGCGCCACGAAAAGGCCCTGACCCCGGAAGCAGTGGTGCGCCTGGCCGAGGCCGCCAAGGCGCGTTATGGCTTCAGCGACTTCAAGCTCAAGGGCGGTGTACTGCGGGGAGAAGAAGAGATGGAGGCGGTAACGGCCCTGGCCGAGCGCTTCCCCGAAGCCCGTATCACCCTTGACCCGAACGGTGCCTGGTCGTTGAAGGAAGCCATTGCCCTGTGCCGCGACAAGCACGACGTGCTGGCTTACGCCGAAGACCCGTGCGGTGCCGAGAACGGTTACTCGGGCCGCGAGGTGATGGCCGAGTTCCGCCGCGCCACCGGCTTGCCGACCGCCACCAACATGATCGCCACCGACTGGCGGCAGATGGGCCATGCAATCCAGTTGCAGTCGGTGGACATCCCGCTGGCCGACCCGCACTTCTGGACCTTGCAGGGTTCGGTACGGGTGGCGCAGATGTGCAATGACTGGGGGCTGACCTGGGGTTCGCATTCGAACAACCACTTCGACATTTCGTTGGCGATGTTCACCCAGGTGGCGGCTGCGGCGCCGGGTGAGATCACCGCGATCGACACCCACTGGATCTGGCAGGATGGCCAGCGCCTGACCCGTGAGCCGCTGCGCATTGTGGACGGGCATGTGCGGGTACCGGCACGGCCGGGGCTGGGGGTGGAGCTGGATGAGGATCAGCTGGCCAAGGCGCATGAGTGCTACCGCAACATGGGCCTGGGCGCGCGGGATGACAGCGTGGCGATGCAGTTCCTGATTCCGGGGTGGAGCTTCGATAACAAGCGGCCTTGCCTGGTGCGTTAAGGCTGCCGGCCTCTTCGCGGGCTTGCCTGCGAAGAGGCCATCACCTTTTATCCTGCTTCAAAGAAGGCCCGCGCCATCTCTACAAATGCCTCCAGCACCGGATTAGGGTTATCCCGGCAGTACGCCAAAAATATTTCCGCCTGCTGCTCCATCCCCACCAGGGGCTTGAAGACCACCTGCTCCAGGCGCAGCGCCTGCGCCGAGGCAGGCACCACCGCACACCCCAACCCCACATTGACCAGGCCCAGAATAGAATGCGTCTGCCCCAGCTGGTGCAGGTACTTCGGCTGCACTTCATGCCGCGCAAACAGGTTGGCGATGCGGTCATGGAAGTAGCGCCCTTCGTTGGCGCTGTACATCACGAACGGCTGCTCATCGAAATCGCTCGGCCTGATCCGCTCACGCGGTGCCAGCGCATGCCCGGCGGGCAGGGCGGCGACGAAGGGTTCGCGGTGAATCGGCAGGTACTCCACGCGCGCACTGGGCAGCACCTGGCGCACCAGGCCGACATCGATCAGGCCGGCTTCCAGGTCGTGCACCTGGGTACTGGAAACCCGTTCGCTGAGCACCAGTTCGATGTCCGGCAACGTCTGCCCGGCATGCACGAGCAAGCGCGGGATCATGCTGTAGGCCCCCACCGCCGTGAATCCCAGGGTCAGCCGGCCTGCCTCGCCATGGGCGATGCGCCGTGCCGAGTGGCTGGCCGAGTCGGCGATTTGCAGGATGCGCCGGGCGTCTTCAAGAAAGCTCTGGCCCGCCAGGGTCAGCCGCGCCTGGCGGTTGTTACGCTCAAGCAGCAGTACCCCCAGGGAATGTTCCAGCAGTTGTATCTGCCGGCTCAAGGGTGGCTGGGTCATGTGCAGGCGCGTGGCGGCACGGCCGAAATGCAGCTCTTCGGCAACGGCCACGAAGCAGCGCAACTGGTGCAGCTCCATGATTCAATTCCTGAATTATTCGATCCAGTATCTATATTAGACCTGTATCAATTGCAGGCCTAGCATCGAGTCATGTCTTCGAACTGCCGGATGCTCAACATGAACGAAAACGCCATCGAAGTGCTGCTGACCCAGCCCGTCCCCGAGGCCATCGATGCCCAATTGGTCCGCGCTTATCAGGTGCATCGCCTGTATCAACACCGTGACCCGCAACAGCTGATCAACGACGTTGGCCCACGCGTTCGCGGTGTTGTAACTGGCGGTGCCAAAGGGCTGCCCAATGCGCTGATGGATCAGCTGCCTGCGCTGGAGATCATCGCCATCAGCGGCATCGGTACCGACGCCGTGGACCTTCGCCATGCTGCCAGCCGCGGCATCCATGTCACCACAACACCGGGTGTACTCACCGCCGATGTGGCTGACCTGGCGATGGGCCTGATCATCAACACCTTGCGCCGTATGGGCGAGGGCGAACGGCTGGTGCGCGATGGCTTGTGGGGCACGGTCGAGCTGCCGCTGGCGCGGCGGGCCAGCGGTATCGACCTGGGCATTGTCGGACTTGGCCAGGTGGGCAAGGCGATTGCCCGGCGTGCGGCGGCATTCGACATGCGCATTGCCTACAACGGGCGGCGTGAACAGCAGGATGCGGGTTACCGCTATGAGGCTGACCTGGTCGAGCTGGCGCGTTCGGTGGACGTGCTGGTGGTCGCCGCTGCTGCCGATGGTGGGCAGGTGTTGGTAACGGCCGAGGTGCTGGAGGCACTGGGGCCGAATGGTTACCTGATCAACGTGGCGCGCGGCAAGTTGGTGGATGAAGACGCGCTGGTCGAGGCATTGCGCGAGCAGCGTATCGCCGGTGCCGGGCTGGACGTGTTCGTCGATGAGCCGCAAGTGCCGCCGGCCTTGCGGGACCTCAACCAGGTCAGCCTTCAGCCGCATCGGGGCAGTGCCACGTTGCAGACCCGGTTGGAGATGGGGCGCATGGTTTTGCACAACCTCGAAGCCTGTTTTCAGGGTGAGTTACCACCGAATCGGGTGGTTTAGCTCAAGGGCCTCTTCGCGGGCACGCCCGCGAAGAGGCCAGTGCAGACAACAAAAGGCCCAAGGGCCACACCTTCTCTTCACAAGAACAATCGCTTCCATCGAGAAGCAAGAGGGTTTACATGAACAGCAAATCCGCCGTCGCCGCACCGCAGGCCGTGGCCGGGGTCGGTCGCCATCGCTTCCTGGTCCTGGCGCTGATCTTCGTCATCACCGTCATCAACTACGCCGACCGCGCCACCTTGTCGATTACCGGCACCGAGGTGCTCAAGGACCTCGGCCTGGACCCGGTCATGCTAGGCATGATCTTTTCCGCGTTCGCCTGGGCCTACGCCCTGGGCCAGGTGCCCGGGGGCTGGTTGCTCGACCGCTTCGGTGCCCGCCGTGTGTACGGCATCAGCCTGATCCTCTGGTCGCTGTTCACGCTGCTGCAAGGGACTGTCGGCTGGATGGGGTTGGCCGGTGTGTCCGCTGCGGTCGCGCTGTTTTCCATGCGCTTCATGCTGGGCCTGGTGGAGTCGCCGGCGTTCCCGGCCAACTCGCGCATCGTCAGTTGCTGGTTCCCCACCCGTGAGCGTGGAACCGCCTCGGCGCTGTTCAACTCGGCGCAGTACATGGCTGTGGTGGTGTTTGCTCCGCTGATGGCGTGGATGACCCATACGCTGAGTTGGGAGCAGGTGTTCATCTGGATGGGGGTGTTGGGGCTGGTACTGAGCGTGGTGTGGTTCCGCCTGTACCACGAACCGCACAGCGCGCCAGGCTTGAGCCGCGAAGAGCTGGATTACATGCGTGAAGGCGGCGCCCTGGTCGACCTGGAAAAGGAACGCAAGGCGACCAAAAGCAAACCGACCCGTGCCGAAGTGATGCAACTGTTCACCAGCCGCAACCTGTGGGCGGTGTACCTGGGCCAGTACTGCATCACGGCGCTGACCTACTTCTTCATCACCTGGTTCCCGATCTACCTGATCAAGGGCCGTGGCATGACCATCATGGAGGCAGGCTGGGTGGCTGCGTTGCCGGCCATCTGTGGTTTCACGGGCGGCATCCTTGGCGGGTTCGTTTCCGATTGGCTGATCCGCCGTGGCGTGCATCCGTCCAGGGCGCGCAAGACGCCGTTCATCATCGGCATGGCGCTGTCCACCAGCCTGGTGCTGGCCAACTACATGGATAGCAACGCGGCGGTGATTGCCATGATGACGTTGGCCTTCTTCGGCAAGGGCCTGGCAGCGGTAGGTTGGGCGGTGCTGTCGGATGTGGCGCCGAAGAAGATGGTTGGCCTGTGCGGCGGCGTGTTCAATGGCATTGGCAACGTCGCCGGTATCGTCACCCCGCTGGTGATCGGTTATGTGGTGGCCAGCACCGGCTCGTTCCACAACGCACTCTGGTTCGTGGCCGCCCATGGCGTGCTGGGAATCCTCGCTTACCTGTTGCTGGCCCGGCGCTTCGAGCGCACCGGGCAGGCGTAGGCAGACGCCTTGGCAACAGAGGCCCCGGGAGACTGGGGCTTTTTTGTGGGCGCTCGAACGTGGCCAGACCAAGTGGCACATTCAAATGAAAAACAAAAGCTTCAGACGGCCCGATGGCGCGATCGGATATGCCATTCGCGACATCTGGCGTGAATGGAATTGCCCTGTCGTGATCGAACAGTTCCGAGGCGTTCTCGTGTAATTTCCCACAGCCTTACGGGGCTTAAATGAAGCCCGAACCGCAATGACACCTTGCTCTGTGATGCGTGCCAAAGATCAACAACAGCGCGCGAGCATCCTGTCGACTTATTGATTTGAAAGGAGATATTTTCGCCTACGCCTGCCCGTCCATCCTTGTGTCAGCAAAAAGAGAACAACATCAATGAACACCGTGGGATCTGATGGCAACCTTGCACAAGGTTTCAAGCCACGTCATGTAACGATGCTGTCCATCGCCGGCATCATCGGCGCCGGACTTTTCGTAGGCTCTGGCCATGCCATCGCGGCGGCCGGGCCAGCTACCATAATTTCCTATTTCGTGGCCGGGACCCTGGTGGTTCTGGTTATGCGCATGCTCGGCGAAATGGCCGTAGCGCACCCTGACACCGGGTCGTTTTCCACCTATGCCGACCAGGCCATCGGCCGTTGGGCCGGCTACACCATCGGCTGGTTGTACTGGTGGTTCTGGGTGTTGGTGATCCCTATCGAAGCGCTGGCCGCCGGGCATGTGTTGAACGCCTGGTTCCCCCAGGTGGACAGCTGGATCTTCGCCCTGGCCTCGGTACTGTTGCTGGCCGGCACCAACCTGTTCAGCGTGGCCAAGTACGGTGAGTTCGAGTTCTGGTTCGCCATTCTCAAGGTAACGGCGATTCTGGGTTTCATCGGCCTGGGCTTTGCCGCGCTGATGGGCTGGTTGCCTAACCGCGAGGTCAGCGGCCTGAGCAGCCTGATGGCCGAGCACGGCGGCTTTACGCCGAAGGGCTGGTCGGCCGTGGTGGGCGCGTTCATTACCGTGATGTTCAGCTTCATCGGCACCGAGGCGGTGACCATCGCCGCGTCCGAGTCCAGCGACCCGTCGCGCAACATCGCCAAGGCCACCCGCTCGGTGATCTGGCGTATCAGCACGTTCTACATCCTGTCGATCTTCGTGATCATCTCGGTGGTGCCATGGAACGACCCGCAACTGGCCGTGGTGGGCTCGTACCAGCGTGCGCTGGAAATCATGAACATCCCCAATGCGGCGTTCATGGTCGACCTGGTGGTCCTGGTGGCCGTGACCAGCTGCATGAACTCGTCGATCTACATTGCTTCGCGGATGATGTACTCGCTGGCCAAGCGCGGTGATGCCCCGGCCTTCCTCAACAAGACCTCCACGGTTGGCGTACCGCGTGCTGCAGTGTTTGGCAGCACCCTGATCGGCGCGGCCATCGCCATCCTCAACTACTTCGCGCCGAAGGGCGTGTTCGAGTTCCTGCTGGCCAGCTCTGGCGCCATCGCCCTGCTGGTGTACATGGTCATCGCCATCTCGCAACTGCGCATGCGCCGCCGCCTGGAGCGGGAGAACACCGAGCTGAAGTTCCGTATGTGGCTCTTCCCGTACCTGACCTGGGCGGTGATCATCTTCATCGCCGGGGCGCTGGCGGTGATGATGTACACGCCTGAGCACCGGGCGGAAGTGAGTTCGACATTGGGCCTGGCGATCGTGATTTCCTTCCTGGGGATCGTGACTTCGCGCGGCCATGCGCAACCGGTGGGGGCGCGTTCGATGGGGTGATTGAGTTCACTTGGCTGTAAAACAAAGGGCACCTGTGGATGGGGGCCCTTTGTTTTTTTGAATTTGTCCAGGATGCGGCAGTTTACGATCTATATCGAGGTGATGAGAAAGTGTCAGCACTGCTGACACAATTGTCCTGGAGCCACAACCTCATCATTCTTGGGTAGTGCAAGCAGCATGATGAGCGTGAGTTTTAAGCACGCATGGCCATACAGGAACATTGGTCATGCACCGCATTTCACGCCTTCCACATAGCGCTTTACCGCCGGTGCTTTTTCGTAACGCCTGTGAAGCAGGCTGAGCCAAGAGCTGGCCTGGCAATCGACGATACGGCGGTAGTTCACCTGTGGCAGGTTGATGCGCTGCACCACCGATTCTGGGACCACTGCGACACCTTGCCCGAGCGATACCAGCGTAATCACCGCCACCAGGCTGCCGGGCTGCGGGCCAAGGCGGGGAACGAACCCACCCTGTGCCGCCACCTCCAGCGTGCCGGAAATCTGCTCCGGCAGGATGAAGGTTTCATTGGCCAGGCGCGCGGCCGGAACGTGCGGCACTTCGTTGATGCGTGAGCTGGCGGGCAGGGCGAGAACAAAGCCTTCCTGATGCAACGCGATGGCATCAAGTTCTTCCGGCAACTCCATTGGCGAGCGCACATAGGCCAGATCGAGCAGGCCATCGCGAACCATGCCGGGCAATTCGGCCATGGGCAGTTCGCGGATGTTCAGGCGCACGCCGGGGCAGGTTTCGCTGTAGCGGGCGACTTGCTGCTGGAGCATGCCAGAGTAGGCGGCTGAAGCCACATAGCCCAGTTCGATGCGCCCGCTTTCACCACGGGCGGCCCGTTGTGCGCCCAATTGTGCGGCGTCGAACTGGCGCACGGCGTGCTCGGCCTCGATCAACAAGGCCTGGCCGGCAGCGGTCAGGTTGACCTCCCGCTGGTTGCGTTCGAACAGGCGTACGCCCAGCTCACGCTCCATGTCCTGAATCTGCCGGCTGAGGGTAGGCGGGGCGATGCCCAGTTGCTCGGCGGCCCGGGTGAAATGGCCGTGGCGGGCAACGCAGAGAAAATAGCGGAAATGGCGGATTTCCATGGGTGTTACCTACAGGGTAATGACGCAGGCCGCCTGGGCTAACAAGGCCTGGGGTTGGCGGCGTTATGGTGAGGCCAACACTACAAGGCTGGCGCTGCGGCGACCAGCCCGTATCTGGAGCCTGCCATGCCTGCCCCCTCTGCACGCTTTACCCTGCTCACTGCCTCCCTGGTCTGTGCGTTGATCATCCTCGACACCAACATTGTCGCCGTCAGCCTGCCCAGTATCGCCCGTGACCTGTCCGGCTCTTTCGCCGATATCGAGTGGGTGGTCAGTGCCTACTTGCTGGCCTTCGCCGCCTGCCTTCTGCCTGCCGGCAGCCTGGCCGACCGCTTCGGCCGGCGGCGCATGCTGCTGCTTGGCCTGGCCCTGTTCGGCATCGCTTCGCTGGCCTGCGGTGCGGCGCCCAACCTGCTGTTCCTCGACCTGGCCAGGGCCGCCAAGGGGATTGGTGCCGCGTTGCTGCTGACTTCGGCCCTGGCGGCGATCGGCAACCGCTTTCATGAACCCCAGGAACGCATGCGTGCCTGGGCCTTCTGGGGGGCCTGCATGGGCGCCACCATCACCCTGGCGCCGCTGCTGGGTGGCGTGATTGCCAGCACCTTGGGCTGGCGCTGGATCTTCTACATCAACCTGCCGTTGGTGGCATTGCTGGCGGTGATGGTCTTGCGCAGTGTCGAGGAATCTCGCGACAGCGCCGCCGCGCGGCTCGACCCTTGGGGCAGCCTGACCTTCGCCGGCAGCCTGGGCTACCTGATCTGGGCGATGATCGATGCCAACCAGGTGGGCTGGGGCAGCGCGCAAACCCTCGGTCGACTGGTGATCAGTGCCTTCCTGTTCGGCCTGTTCATCATGGTGGAGCGCAGCCAGACGCGGCCGATGATCGACCTGCAGCTGATGCGTAGCGGGCGTTTCGTTGGTGCCTTGCTGGGCATGTTCGCCTACGCAGCCTGCGCCCAGGTGATGATGACCCTGCTGCCGCTTTACTTGCAGAGCGGCTTGCAACTGTCACCCTTGGCGGCTGGCGCAGGCATGTTGCCATTCGCCATCGCCATGCTGCTGACACCGCGCTTGGGTATGCGCCTGGCTGCCCACATGAGCCCGGCGCAAATATTTGCACTGGGCCTGGTGCTGGTGGGCACGGGCAACCTGCTGTGTGCCTGGGCCACGCGCCACGGCGGCTATGGCGCATTCGCCCTGGCCAGCCTGGTGCTGGGCGCGGGTGCCGGCCTGCTGAATGGCGATACACAGAAGAACATCATGGCGTGTGTGCCGCGTGAGCGAACCGGCATGGCCTCGGGGTTGAGTACCACCATTCGGTTTGGCGCGATCGTGCTGGCCATTGGCGTGCTCGGCGGTGTGCTGGCTACGCGCAGCGGGCAGTTGCTGCACGCATCCATGGCTGCTGTAGCCCCCGCGCAAACGGGCCAGGTTGCTGCGATGGCCGCGCGGGTTGCCGCAGGGGACTTGCAGGCAGCGCTGGCGTTGATCGACCCGGGGTTACGTGAAGCAGTAGCTCCCGTTGCGCGGCAGGCCTTCATGGGTGGTTTTCAGGCCGTGTTGCAGGTTGCGGGTGTTGCCGCGCTGTTGTTTGCGGTGTTGGTTGGCGTGCTGCTGAACCGCCCGCTGCCCACCCGGCAGGACGTGCTGATAGTGTCGTAAAATAAATGAGGTGATTTCTCATTCTCGTCCGGCCTGTAAACAAGGCCGGATTACAGGCCGCCCCGCCGACCCCCTACGGAGCGAGAGAATGAGTTCTACCCCGGTTTCACAGCGCCATCCTTTGAGCCGTGCTGTGCACGCTGCTTTCCTGGGCCTGGTTGTCAGCAGCGCTGCGTTGCCTGCGCTTGCGCAAGCTGCAAACGCTGAGCACAACAACCAGGTCCAGCAATGGAACATTCCTGGCGGCCCGCTGGCGCCGGCGCTTGACCACTTTGCGCGCCAGGCTGATATCAGCCTGTCCTACGATGCACAGAGCATCGCCAACCGCAACACGGCGGGCGTGCAGGGTACGCTGGGCACGTCGGCTGCACTCTCGTCGTTGTTGCAGGGGACCGAGCTTCAGGCTGAGCAGCAAGGCCCGGGTGCCTATCTGGTGGTGCCGCAGCCAAAACCTGCCGGCCCGCTGGAGCTTGGTGCGACTGAGGATTACCGCCTGGCGCCCATCATCATCAACGCCAAGGTCAAGGCCAGTGCCGATGACGACATCAACTCGGTGGTTGCCAAGGAGCTTTGGGTAGGTGGCAAGGTAGCGACCAGCATCCTCAACACACCAGCTTCCGTGTCTGTGGTCACCAACAAGGAAATGCAGCAGCGCAGTGTGAGCACCACGGAAGAGGCGCTGCAATACACCCCTGGCGTGGTCAGCGACTTCTACGGCTCGGATGACCGCAACGACTACTTCCAGATCCGCGGCTTTCAGGCCACCACGTACCGTGACGGCCTGACCTTGAGCTCGATGCGGGGTGTGCGCGAAGACCCTTACGCCTACGAGCGCATCGAAATTCTGCGAGGCGCCAACTCCACCCTGTTCGGCCCGGCAGACCCGGGCGGCTCGTTGAACTTCGTGACCAAACAGCCGCGCTTCGAAAGGTTTGGCCAGGGTTACGTGACCTACGGCTCCTATGACCATGCCGAGACCGGCATCGATGTGGGCGATGCCCTAAACGACGAACAGACTTTAGCGGGCCGCTTCACTGCCAAAATGCAGAACAGCGACCGCGAGTACGACCATTCGCAGGACGACAGCCGCTTCGTGATGGGCGGGCTGACCTGGGCACCTACCGACTTCACCTCGGCCACAGTGATCCTCGATTACCTGAAGACCAACAGCTCGCCAAACAGCGGGGGTTACCCTCTGGACAAGGAATACGATCGCAGCGACTTCTACGGCGAGCCCGGCTACAACTTCCACGATGTCGAGCGCACCAGCCTCAGTGGCAACATCACCCATGACTTCGATAACGGCTTCACGCTGCGCGGTAACCTGCGCTACAGCGAATTAAGCGATGACTTTGGCTATGTCTACCTGAGCGACAGCGCTTCGCGGGTGGGTACCACCATCCCGCGCTATGTGTTCGGAACTGACAGCGATGCCGATCAGCTCAACGGCAACCTGATGCTGCAATACGACGCCCAGTTCGAGCACATCGACAGCAGCACCCTGGTGGGTGTGGAGTACCTCGACTCGACCACCAGACAGAGTTCCGTCTACAGCCTGGCGCCCTCCATCGATATCGCCAACCCGGTATTCACCGGCGTGCCGGGCGGCGTTACGCCCTACACCCGCAAGAAAAACGACGCCACCACCAAGGCCGTGTTCCTGCAGCAGAACCTGTCCTTCTATGACCGCCTGATCGCAACAGCGGGTGTGCGTAATGACTCCATGGACCTGTCCAGCACGGAGTACGTCGGCGGGGTGAACAAGCAAAGCGACAACTTCTCTGAAACGTCCTACCGTGGCGCGCTGACGTACATCGTCAACGATGAGGTTTCCACTTACGTGAGCATGGTGGAGTCGGTTTCGCCTCCGCAGGTTGGCGTAACGCCGCAGACCGGCAGGCAGTACGAAGTGGGCGTGAAGTACTCGCCACTGGGCATGGACGCGTTGTTCTCTGCTGCCGTTTATGACCTGACCCAGGAAAACGTCACCATCGCCGTCGTGCTGCCGAGCGGCATCATCGAGCAGCAGACGGTGGGTGAGTCGCGTGCACGTGGCCTGGACCTGGAAGCCAAGGCGCAAGTTACGCAAAACCTCAGCCTCATCGGTGCCTATTCCTACATGGAAACGGAGGTGCTGCGCGGTGCGCTGTATGACGGTACTTCGCTCAAGGGCAAGGAATTCACCGTGGCGCCGAAGCATACGGCTTCGCTGTGGAGCTACTACGACATTGCCAACACGGATGTGAGCGTTGGTCTGGGGGCTCGGTACGTGGGTGGCTATTACATGGATGCTGCCAACACCAAGAAAAGCGACGGCACCACACTGTTTGACGCGGCGCTGAACTACAAGATTGCCAAAGGGACGGACCTTGCGCTGAATGTGAGCAACCTGTTTGACGAACAGCATGTGGTGGGGTCGGGGACGGCGAACTACTACAACCCGGGGCGGGAGGTTACGGCCAAGTTGAGTTATAGCTGGTAAGGCCAGGGTATGGGGCGGGTGGCTGTTGGGGAATTCAGCCCGCCTCTACCGCACTTCAAACAACTGAACGAGGTAAGATTAAGGCGAATTGCCATTATTCGCCTGGGTAGTGTCCTGGGCACTCATGGAACGGTAAAGACCAGCAGCAATCCCCAGGAAGGAATAAATGCGCACACAGGTAATTATTGAGGATCACGTCCTGCCACAGTTGCTCACCTCGGCAATCGAAGCTTACGAGGTGTCGCACAGGTCGCACGCGCGGGGCAAGAGCAACAAAAAGCTCGAAACATTCGGTTTGCTGTGGGGGTATGCCTTGCCCGTGCGCAACAACCAGCCTGCGCGCTTGGTTGCGGTTGTAGCAACGGTCGAAACGTCTGCACTCAGGCACTCGGAATGGGTAAAGCCCGATTTTGAATCCATCGCGATGAAGCGCGATTTCTTTGCAGAGTACTGGCCGCAACTGGAGCTTATCGGCACCTTTCATTCGCACCCCTATGAAGACCTCAGCGAGGTCAACGACGCGAAAGGCTGGCGAGCTTCTGAGGCTGATATGGAGTTTTGGCCCGCGTTTCACGAGTTCGTCTGCCCAGACATGGATGAACTGGCGCATCTGGTCATTGCAGTTACCGGCCTTGCTCGCAAAGGTTCGGCAGAACCCCAGCGTTTGCTGGGTAGCGAGTACACCTCCGGCTATGTGATCAGTGCCGAAAAGCGCAAGCTCTGGATCAAGGGGTACACCACGTCGCTCTACGAGGAAATCGATGAAGATGCCCCTTTCGATGAGAATTTCATGGCCGGCGACATCGAGATGGAACGCTCCTACGACGTATGGGAAGACGAAGACGTGCTGCTTGAAATACCCTCGCTGGAAGCGCGCTTCAGGCACGAACTACTGCGCAAGTAAGCCGGAGATAACCCCGGCATTCAGGCATTAGTCATTCATCAGCCACGGCTTCAGTTCCTTGAGGTTGCTTACCACCAGCTGCTGGGCCTCGGGCAGTACCGCCATGTTGCGGTGGTCAATTTGGTACCGCTGCAACACATACTTCACCAGCGCCCTGCGGCTGGGCACCACCAGTTGCCCATCCGTCATGCCGTAGTCGGTTTCGATGATTGCCTTCTGCGCCGCGTTCAGCCGCTCATCCGGCGCGAAGATAACCGGCACTTCGACATTCCAGTCTTCATCCTGCTCGCGTGTGTTCGGCGATGCGTCGAGCAAATCGGGCTGCCCACGCAGACGGCTGAGCACGAAGTCGCGGTACTGGCCGTTTTTTTCACAGTAAGCCCGTACGTGCCAGCGCATGCCGGTATACACCAGCGTGTGCGGGGCGATCAGGCGCACCTCGACGTTGGGGGTGTTGAAGGACACGTATTCGGTTTCCAGCCGCCGGCCTTCACGGCAGGCCTTGAGCAAGGGGCGCAGCACCTCGGGCCGAATGGGGCGGTCAGGCACCTCCAGCACCCGGGTGTGCGCATAAGCCAGCGCCAGCCCGTCGATGTGCGGCGCGCGTTCATTGTTCTGGTACAGCAGGTGTAGATAGGCGCTGGCGCTGTTGTCGATGAACAGCGGTTCGAACTGTTCGCTCGGTACATAGCCCTTGATCTGCTTGTCATACGTCAAGTTTTCGGGCGCATGTTCGGTGATGTAGGTATTGATGTCCTTCGACGCCTGCTGGCGGCTGATGCCAAAGCTCTGCATCAGGTGGCCCGTGGTCAGCCGGCCTTCCCACCAGGCAACGGTTTCGATCAGGCGATAGCGAAGTGCCAGGTCCCAGCGTACCTGCTCGATGGATTGCTTGCGTTTCATACCCTCTCCATGTGCGCGATTACTTTACCTGTATAAGTCTACATTCTGGACGTGTAGTTTTGCATTACATATCTTTGGCTCGTCTTCGGAATACATCGGGGGCTGCAAAGGATATGAGCATGACAATGCCGGAAGTGGTTGCGACGGGGGCCCTGGTGGCGATGGGGATCATTCTGCTGGTGCTGATTCAGCAGGGGTTGAGGCTGGGGGAGCTTGGCAAGAAGGTACAGCACTGCCAGAAGGATTTGCGCTGGTTGCAGATTTGGGAGATGGAGAACCGTGAGCTGAGGGCGGCGGTGCGGGCGGAGCGGGAGCATGTGGCGCAGTTGCGGCGCAAGGTGGAGTTGTTGCAGGGGGTGATGCCGGTTGGGCAGTGATGCTTGGTAACGTTCTATAGGAGTAGGCATTCATGCCGATAAAACCAAAGCCCTTCACGCTGGTGTGTGAAGACTGCAACTGGAAGAAGACTATCGCCCCGCGTAGCGATGCATTGAGGCCGAGTGAATGGTTTATGGTGTGCCCGCGGTGCGGTAGCACCGATTTGAAGATGCGAGCGGCGGGGTGGCTGGAGGCTGCTGTAGCGGAGTTTTTGGCGCGGCGAGGGGCTAGCTGAATAGCGGGCAAGGAAGACGTTGGGAACGGCGGTGTGCGTCCGCTTGGTAACCAGCCGTGTTTGTAGTGTGCCCGCTGCATGCAGCGGGCATCTGAGGCGGGTTAGCTCAACCTTTTGAATTCGGCGTCGATGGCTTCTGCCTCATTGCGCCATGCCAGGAACCGCTGCTGACGGACACGGCTTTCATCTACGTTGGCCTGAAGTTCCTGGCGGCGCGAATTGAGCTGCAGGTAGTCGGGGAAGAACTTTTCTTTGAAGCTTTCGGAGTTCACCAGGTCAAGGAAGTCCTGACGCTGTTGTTCGAAGTTGCTGACGATGTTCGCAACAGACTTCTTGAATGCCTCTTCGCGCTTGTATTGCTCCCAGCTATCCCAGGCTTCGAGCGCTACGCCTACGAAGGCCAGGGCCCCGTTGGCACCTTTGGCGAATTTCACAGCACCCCACGGCTTGAACTTCAGGTATTTGCCGATATCCATGCCTACCGTCTTGGCGATTGTCGTGATGCCATCGCGCGCGGCCAATACCGTAGTGTTGCTGATAAGGTTGCCTTTGAGCACATGGTTGATGCCTTGTTTGCCCAGTGCCTTGACCGTGGTATTGAAGTGGTTGACCTCGCTGTCGAAGCCAACTTGCATCTTTTCAACTTCGAGCGTGATCGATTGGGTCTGGCGGCTGAATTCGTTTTGCAGGCGGGTGGACACGATGATGCCTTCAGCACCGATTTCACGCTCGAAAAAGTCGCCGAAGGTTTCCAGGCTGGAACCTTTGGCTTGAAGAATCAAGTCAGAGAAGTAGCGCGTGGCGAAGTTGCGCAGGCTGATGCGCGCCTCTTCGATCTGCTGCCCGGTCACGGCCAGTTGATTGACCAGACGCGTGTTGAGTTCTTCAAGCCGGCCAACTTCCTGGGCAACCTTCTCGTCGTTCTCGATGGCAACAGGCAGTTGGTTGTTGAGCACATCTCGGATTACGCTGGCGCGCATCTCGTTGGCCAGTGCGGCGCTGCCACCGTTCTGCTGGATCTTGCCAGTGGTGGCCGTCTGCAAGGTAGCGATATGCGACAGCTCCTTGAACTGCTCAAGGTTGGCCAGCCAGTGCTCCACGCCCATGTCGAAGGGGTTGGCAGCGACTGCGACGATGGACAGTTCGGCTTCTTCCTGATCGGTCAGTCCGATCTGTTCGCGAAGGCGACCTGCCACGTTCTTGCGTTTTACCTGTAGGTTGGACTGGTAGTCCTGCTCGTCCTCTACATCGGCAACTTCATCGAAACGACTGAGGACGAAAACGGTACGGGGCAAAAGGTCCAAGGTGCGGAACAACCAGGTCAGGTCATCCTTGTGGCTTTCCTTGATGGGGTTGGTCGAGTTCATCACGTAAAGCACCAGGTGCGATTCGCTCACGTACTTTTTGGTGATGTCCTTGTACTTTTCGATGGTGTGCGTTTCGGCATTCTCCTGTTGCTTGAAACCAAACAGCCCGGGGGTGTCGATCAGCACGAAGTCTTCGCCGACCTCGTAGACTTTCACCTCATTGGAAGACTCCTGGTGGCTGATCTTCATGCTCGACCTGTCCAGTTTTTCCATCCAGGCCGCCGCAATGGAGGTTTTGCCTTCCGAGAAGCCGCCAATCAACGCGACCTTGAGTTTTTCACCGGACATGCTGTTGATGACATTCTGCAGCTTGCTGATTAACGCAGGGTCAATCGGTATACCCGCCTGTGCGCCCTGTGCGAGAAAACCTTGCAGCCTGTCGAGCAGTGTCAGCGCACTTGTCTGTTGGGCCTTGAATGTCTTTAGGGTGTTTTCCATTACAGATTTCCTGCGATTTCAATTTGGCGAGAGAGGATTTTCAGGCGGTTGGTCGAGCGAGACAGTGTGTTCACCTGGTTGGCAGCCTGTTTGGCCGGAGCTTCCAGCGCAAGGTCGAGTTGCTCGATCGTCCCTTGCATATCCTCCAGGGCGCTATCAAGGCTCTCGCGCAACGTGTCGCTCAGTTGCTCGGTGGCGCTGCGCAGGTTTTTATCAGTGGCCTGACGCTGCTGTGACTTCTTGTAGTCCTTGTCGATTGCGCTCCAAAGCGCTTTGCCGACCGCGATCAGGAAGGTAAGTGCTGCCCCACCAGCGACCCACAGGCTGGCACCGCCAGTGAACGGTGCTGCTGCGATCCCCACAAGGCTGGCCAGCAATCCCATGACCTTGATGCCGTTATCGATTTTTATGTTGAGGTTGAAATGCTCGTTGAAGCGCAAGCTACCCAGCTTTGCGTAGCTTGTGGTCAGCTCTTGAGCATGTTTTTCGAAGCGTTTGAGAATATCTTCGGCCGCCTTTTGGAACTTGCCAACTTCAGCGTTCACGGCGTCGGGCAGTTTTTCGCTCAGCTGATGCTTCTGGTCTTCGAGTGCTTCGGCCAGGGCGCTTTTGAAAGCGTCGTTGCTGATATTTTCTTCGATCTGCGCATACACACTGTTACGCACGTTGCTGGCGAACGTGTCGATCAAGGTTTCGCCACTGGATTCCAAGCGTTTTTTCAGCGCTTGGAAGCTACTGTTCAGCTGGCTTTTGGCACTTTGCTCTTCTTGAGAGAGCTTTCTCGACAGCGCGCCCAAGGTTTGCTGCACGCCTGAAAGCGTCGTGGTGGTCTGGTTAAGCACATCATTGGCTTTGTTGAAGTTCGCCCGGACGATCTTGGCTTTGCCGTTATGGATTAACCGGTCGCCGAGCAGTTGCAGGAAGGCGCGCAGTCGTGACTTTTCCAGCAACTCGTCAGCGCCGAAGTCTTCAAGCGCTTTGCTGCGCCGTTTGGCATTCTGTGACCCCGGCGCGAGGTGATCGGTTGAAGCAAGAAATGCTGGCAGCGCGCTTAGCGGGAACACCTCCTGATAGTGTTTGCCAAGCTGTTCGCCCATCTTCTCGTCAAGCCCGGTAAGGCTGATGCGTTCATCGTCGGAGATCAACGGTCGGTTACCCAGGGAGTGCTTGGGGCTGGTAATTTTCTTGTTGAAAATGGTCCAGACCTCGGTTTGTGCCCCCAGGTGATGCTTGATTTTCTCCAGTGTGCCTTGATGCTGCCCATCGCCCGTTTGAGGGGGGGCGGGCTGGTTGGTGACATAGAAAACGGCGTGAGCGGTTTGCACCGCGCGCTCAATCTGGTCGAGTACCAAGCCTTCCTTTCCTTCGATACCTGGTACGTCCAGCAACGCGAATGGCTGGCCGTCCAGCTCGAACTCATAGCGCTGTGTCGTTCGGGTGTAGTCGGCTTGGCCGTCACCGATGATTTCACCATCGGCATGGAGCTGCAGTTGGGCCACCAAGTCCGCCAATTGGCTTTCATTTTCAAGGCGCTGCTGCACAAGTGCCTGATGCTGTTGTGTTGCCTGTGTCTGCTGGGTGGCAAGCGCCGCACAGGCTTGGTCACGTGCTGTCGTTACCTCTACCAACTGCCGTTCCAGCGTAAGGCACTCTTGGCTTGTCTTCTGCTGTTCGGCGTTAAAGGTCGCGGCAGCGCTATCGCGTGCTTGAGTGGTTTCGGTCAGCGACGCGGTGGCTGCATTCAGCTCGAGCTCTTCCGGCATTTTTCTGAACAGGCCCAAGAGCGTTTGCCAGAGCGAGGCGGTACTTTTGCGTGTGGCGAGCAGCGTATGCAGTCGGGTGACGGCCGATAATGCGTCCTTGTGCGCTTGCTCGTGTTGTTCAAGTGCAGCGCCAAGCCGTTGAGTCAGCTCATTGGCTTTTGCATTGGCTTGGTCGAGGGCGCTTTGGGCCTCGCTGAACGGCAGTTCAAACTGCTGCCTCGTGGCATTCAGCTGTTGCGTCAGTTCGCCAAGGCGCGCTTCGGCTTGCTCAATGTCCTGTTGCAGGCGCTGCAGGTTTTCTTCCGTCACCCCATATTGCTCGCGCAGCTTGCGGAATGCCTGCTGGCTGGCCCGCTTGCCAGGCTCCTGAAGCAGGATGCGCAAGGTTTCGATAAGGGTGGATTTGCCCGCGCCGGTTTCGCCGTAAAAGGCGATGGTGAACGTGTTCCACTCTGCGTTCTTTTCCAGCTCGGCGAGTCGTTCATACAGCGCGGTGCGATGCTGGCCAAGACGCTGGAGCGCCTCTTCGCGTGCCTGGTTCAAGGCTTCGTCGTCCGAGGCATTTTTCAGCTCAGCGATGATGAGTGACAGTTCATCGTTGATTTGCTGGTAAACGTCACGTGGGCTGTTCAGTTCAAGTTTCATCGTGTTTGCTTTGGCGGGTTGTGTAAGCACGCGGGTTGGCTTTTTGGCGTGAGCGGATGGTTGAGCGGGTGCCGGGGAAGGCGGCAGGCCTGCTTTGAAACGTGATTTGCTCAACACCTCGGGCAGCCGCTCCCAGTAATCGGTGTGGCCGAAGTCTTCCATCTCGATGCTTTCGAAGTGCTCGACCTCGTTACGCCCCAAGCAGGTTTCACCCACGTTCAGCAGCAGGGTCTTGTCTGCTTTCGAATAGGCATTGATCAACCGCCCCTGAAGCACGCCGCGCATCTTGCGTGCTTCGATGGCCGTGACCTCGACCGCAGCTGCCATCAGCAACACATCGTTGATGGCCAACTGCTGCCGTTTGGAGAAGTTTTTGAGGGTACTGATGACCAGCCGGCCACCGAGCGAGTGGCCGATCAGGTTGATGCTCTTGATGTGGGGATGGTGGCTGCTCAGGTACGCCTGGAGTTGGTCCAGCAACACCGCGCCCATGCTTTCCGCGCGTGCGCGGGCCTGGGTGAAGTTGCCCATCCGGTCCTTGGCGAGCGTTCCCACAAGACCTAGAGAGCCCATGGAGGCACCGGTAAAGGCCGCACCGGCATTCAGGCCTGCTGCTGCAAGCTTCCAGGCTGAGGATTTGTCGAACCGAAAGATGTGATTCGAAGGCCAGAACGCGAAGATGTTGGTGTAGTGCGTTAACTGCTCGGGAATTCTGTCGAGCAGGAGCTGCTTGTCTTCATCGGTATGCCCGGCGCTGTAGCCGTGGATGAAGATGTTGGCTTCTGTGGTGCTGGAGCCGGCAGAGCGTGCGCTTTGGAAGCGGAAAGGTTGGGGCATGGGTACTACTCCTTATCCACGGTCATGCGGCTTTGCGAGTAGCGCCTGTGGGGAGAAGTGGTGCGCGTGCTTTGGGGACAGGTGCCTGAGGAGGGAGTACCTGGGGGTGGGCATCGCTACGTCCTTGTCTTTTTGAACGGGGTGGCGATTGTTGACGCCATTTATGCGGCGAATTTACCTTGTTTTGATGGCGGTTTGCCATGGTTGTGGGGGGTAAGGCTCGGGCAGGGGGAATGCAGAGGGGGTAGTGATGCAGTTGGGCGGCGCGCGGTAAGTGCCGGGGTAATTTGAAACCAGTCGGTATCTATCTGCTTTTTCTAGTTATTAATTTATTGGTCAACTTGCTTGGAATACCAGTTGGAACGCAGCGTGGTCTGGATTCCGATGGATGGTACTTTTGTGAACCGCCCCCAAACGCGAATGGGGTCCAAATCTATCAAGCAAATGGTCGTGCTGTTGATTGTCGCCCCTGCGCGTACGATGTCCCCACTCGCACGTACAGGAGCTCCTGACGACGATACCGTCAATGATTACCGTGCTGGCTAAGCCGACTCTCGAAGTACTGCGCAGTCTCTTTGTCGGTGCAGTACAGGTAGCAACCCTTCATCCCGCGTGTCATCAGGGTTCGGTACGTATTTTTGATGATCAGGTCTGTTTCACTTTTCGCGAGGGTAGGTTGCTCTTTCATCATTTTTTTCCAGCCGCGAATCGATTTATCGTGCTTGTCGCGCTCATCTGGGGATGTCACGACCTTACCGTCACGTACGACTAGGTCTGGCCCGATGATCACCCCGACGTAGTCGACTTCCAAACCTTGGCAGGTATGAATGCAGCCAACCTGCTCAATGGAGTTCTCAGCGATGATCCATAGGCTGCCATCCTGATCCAGGTTCCATTGGCGTTTGTAGTCACCAATCACGATATCAGCAGCGGTGGGGTCTTTCTTGCTCAACCAAGGCCAGCAATAGCCCGCGACCACACGAGCTTTGTTCCCGTGGTTTTTCTCGTTGATTGCGTCATGCATCGCCTGAGGTGAGTCGAACACCTTAAACTCGTACTCTTGGGTCTCAAGCGTAGGATTTGCCGTCGAGCGAATGCCTAGCGTGTCATCCAACCATGCCAGGTAACCGTCAGAACCATTGCAGCGAAACTGCGAAGACAGCACGTGTTCTTCAACCACAGCACCCTTGGCTTTCGCAAAGGCGCGAATCGCCTGCTTGCTGCCGATATCGCTCAAGGTTACACGCTGGTCCTCATCAATGAAGAAAATGGAGCATTTCGCTGAGTCAATCAGCTCCTTGATCTGGTTCTCCCCAAGGTTTCCATAAAGCCCGCTTTTCTCATTCAGTCGGTGAGCTTCGTCCACGATGAGCGCATCGAATGTGTTGGGCTCAGTGTCGATGAATGCCCCAGAGCCTGAAAAGAAATTCGAGAAATGGCTGCGCTTGATGGTGCCAACCAGTTTGCTTTCGTAGACCTTGCGAGGGGCGGCATTCTTGGAGACGTATTTGCTCATCAGCTTTAATTCTGTGAGCTTCACCAGCAGATTGATAGCCAGAACAGTTTTTCCGGTGCCCGGTCCACCTTCGATGATCATTACCTTGGGTGCTTGGTCCGAAGCCTCGCTTGCCGCCGCAAGCGCCGACTCAAAAATTGCTTTCTGATCGTCAATCAACACGAACTCGGGTTTGCCTTTCATCAACCCCGCGAGGGCTTCGGCTAGCGCCTTGGATGGGCGAATTTTTCCTTCGGACAGCTCGTAAAGAACCTCTTTGTTGTCGCCATGACTTATATGCTTTTTCAGAAAGGTTCTGAGTTTGCTGAGCTCTTCCGGGCCTTTCAGAAACAGCGGAGCCTTGCTGATGTGGGGCTCATAGTGGGCTGAATCTATGACACCGTCGCTGACGTAGTTATGGAGGTAGGCGCACGGACGGATTTCGATGCTTTTGTCATACACCGCCTCGTTGAAGCCTTCCAGCAGCGCTGCATAGGACCATACCTGATAGGACGGGTGAATGGTCTCAATGAGGCCGCCACCCAATGCCGTTTTGACGATTGCGTCTTTGGTTGTGGCGTTGGCCTTGCTCCATTGCTTCAGCTCGATCAGTACGGCCTTTTTTGCCTGGTTTTCGTCGCGACCGGTGAGTAGAAAGTCGATTCGCTTCGACGACTGCGGAATGTGCAATTCGATGGCCAGGCCTGCATCGCTCGGGAGGCCCTCATCTCTAAGGACCTTGGCCATGTACGTCAGAGACCCTTGCCACGACCTGATTTCCGAGGAGCCGACGTTCTTGCCGGTAGCTTCCTTGTAATGCCTGAGGATCACCTCCTCAATGTCATCGTTATCGTTGTCTTTAAGAAATTGCTGTTTGGTCGCAGCGTAAACGATCACGGGTTGTCCTTAGGTGCGTGTTGGTCAGAGTCGGTCGTACTTTTTGCTGTTGCTTCTGGCTTTATCTACGGGGTACTTCTGGCCATTCGAGGCGAGTTTCTGTGTCACGGCCTCGTTGAGGTCAATGCCGAGTACGCTGCTCAGGCGAACCAGGTACATCAGTACGTCCGCCAGTTCGTCCTTCACGGCTTGGCCGATTTCGGGATCTGTTGCGGCGGAGATCGAGTCGGCATCGCTCATCCATTGGAAAATCTCGCACAGCTCGCCTACCTCGCCAGTGAGAGCCAGGATGAGATTTTTGGGGGAGTGGAACTGCTGCCACTCGCGATCATCTGCGAACTGTTGGAGGGATGCGGCAAGCCTCACTACGTCAACCAGTGGCGCGGACGAGCTGTCTGAGTCACTCACGGGGCTATCTCTTGGGCTTCGGTGGGGAAATGTGTAGGAAATCAGATCGTGGATTGTAAGGGGTTTTGCTCCCTTCGCAGTTTTTTTGTGCTTTGTCTTGCCTGTGGCTGCCAGCCGGATTGCTGTCCACATTGAGCGTGGAGGCCATTCGTGCATGCAAGATAGATAGGCAAGCTAATCAAGCCGATCGGCAGAAAACGACCCAAATCTATGGTTGGTAGAGGGCTTCTTTCGACCCAATGCTGCACTTCACCACAGGCAGCAAACGACTAAACACGTACCGCGCCGCAGTTACGTAACAACCTTTCGTTGAGGATTGGATTTCTCCAAGGAATCTGGGGGTATTCCGTATTTCCGTTTGTGCAGTATAAAATGTTGAAAAATCGCCGCATCGCCTAGAAGCATAAAATGACAAACCAAAGCACAACGCCACACCAAATACCCAGTCCAAATACCGACACCGTTCAGACGACCGCTCCCTCCAAAAGCTTTCTAGCAGATCTCATGGCGCTTCTTGAGAGGCATCCTGCTGTAAGCAAAGCTCTTATGATTGCTTTCTCTGCCATAGGTGGATTCTTACTGTCCTTGTCAGCATCCTATAAATTTATTGAGCAGCAAGTGCAGTCACAAGCAGAAATAAAATTGGCTCCATACGAAAGACTTTTTTCTGTTCAGTCGCTTCTATTAAGCGGTGAGTATGATTTGGCCGCGCAAGAACTTCACGAACTGACTGCGGAGAAAGTGATAGAAAAATTCCCTAAAAAAATGCAAGTCACAATATATGACAATCTATTGTTCGCTATAGTTAATGCCAATAGCTACACGGACTATGAGCCTGATATATATAAGATACAAGCCAAGTTTCACGAGAGTGCTCCAAGCACTGGCTGGCGATCCCAGCAGCTAGGTTGGTATTTTATGCGACTTGGCGTCTATGATAAAGCTATAGAGTACTTCAACAAGTCAAAAGCGGCGTTCGACTCGCAAAGCGACTACCTCTCAAGCGTCGACCCGCTTCGAGGGCTCCTCACAATCGCTATAGTGCAGGGCAAAATGAATGATGCGAAAGACGCATCAGAAAGAATAATGGCTATAAATAGTATGGCCTACAGAAGTTACGATGATTTGATTGCAGATGTAAAGTAAATACCCAGTAACAAAGATTTTCTAAATGTACGTTCTAGAGAAAGAGAAAACTTTGACGCTAACTTAAGAAATTATATAAAGCTACTGGAAGGCCAGAGCAGTGAACTGAAGAAGGTTAGCAAGTAGGGGGCCAATCCGTACCGAATCCTAGAGGCGATCTAGCGAAAGATGTGCGTATCGCATCATCAAAGTGAATCGCCTCGGTTTTGGGGGCTAGATTTAGTGTCTGCTTTTGGCCGTTAGCTGCCTGCCTCGAATGGCAGCTCTCGACCTATAGCAGCCCTTCGCAGTGGGGGCCTACTGGTTAAAACAGCGCCTGGCTTACAAACGTTCTCTAGTGAAGCTCCGATGCGATCGAGTTTTTTTGGGGCTCCAAATAGGTAACCTGGCCTAGCTCTGTTAGTAATTTTGAGTTTATGTTCAAATCGCCATCTTTGATATTGTAGTACCAAATAGAGTCTTTATCCTTCCTGAAGGCGCAAGCCTTAGTTGTGCTTTCCTTGTCCTTTAAGATTACCCAGTGGCATCTCTCAATAAAAGTCTCTGAAAGCTTGATTCCGACTTCTTGTGATTTTTGGTAAGACGAAAAACACAGGTATATTATATAAAGGAGCAACAGGAAGCCAAGCGGGGTGTATTGCAGTGCGCTTTTTATTTGACCAAAATAGCTGGGTATATTCGCTATCGCGGAGCCAGGGCTAGTTAATTTGGCTACAGACCAGGCTGCTGCCAGCAAGATAGCAATGATGAAAAATAACAAGAAGAATAACTTTAAGTGGCCGTAAAATATTTCAAAGGTGATAAGCCCTCCATCATATAGTATCTTGTCGATAGATGGTTGGCTGAATTCTGGATTAATGCCGAACTCTCGCATGAAAGCACTGTTTTGGCTTGTGCCAGCGGCATAGACACATCCTGTTATTAATAGTGCGCTGCTGATTGGCTCAACGATTTTCATGAGATTTCCCTATCTCCAGCACGTTGATACCAAACTCGAATGCTTCGAGCTTTTCAGTATCTACCTTAGTGAGGCTTAGGTTGAGACTCTTTTTTACCTCAATGATTGAGTGATCTTGACTTTCAATGTTTTCAGCTTGAGAGCTGGCGGCCTTGGCAATAGATTTTAGTTTCTGAGATATGGCGGGGGTTTTATATTTGTCAGAGAATATATCGTTTGTGTCTTTTTTTATAGCCAGTGTCGGTGCGGCTTCGTTATTTGTCAGGCTGGCTATCTCCTCGGCGCCTACTTGTCCGGTAAGTAGTAGGCAAGCCAAGACGGAAGCAAAAATTTGATTTGTAAGGGATTCGCCAATTAGCGGTATTCTACACCACATATCACCTGGCGACATAAACTCAGCTTGACAGGTGACTATGTCGCTCGTCCCCAAAAGTACTGCGCTTTCGGCAAGCTGCGCCAACCGATTTATATCGAAATGCTCTTCGCTAAGAAGGATCTCGGTTAGGCTTTTGATTAGTGCGACATTTTGGAAGAGCTTGCCTACAGCAAGTGCATTTACACGGTGACTTGTTTTGATTTTGTTTGAAAAGAATAGTGACTCGCCATCCGTGAAAAACGGATAAATTAAGTGAAATATTTTCTCTTTGTGGTTGTTTAAGGAAGTAACTGTTTGCTGGCCGCTTGTAGCTTTTCTAACTGCGCCAGGTAGCTCAGATCGAGAAATTGACGGTCCCCAAATTACTCGCTTTCTCAATTTATACTCTAATGAGGATCGTTCAAAGCCAAGTGTGCCATCTTTTTTGG